>JAEWHQ010000100.1 GCA_023387715.1 Pseudomonadota bacterium
TTTCCAGCCAGCCATTTTACGTGAGCGTTCCGCCTCATCCATTTGAGGTGCAAAGCGACGCTCCAATGCCCATGATGTAGCAAATTCTTGTGCTTCCGGCCAAAGCCCAGCCTTTGAGCCGGCAAGCCATGCGGCACCCAATGCAGTGGTTTCCAGAATTTCAGGACGATCCACCTCAACATTGAGAATGTCGGCCAGACGCTGCATTGTCCAGTCAGAGGCCACCATCCCACCATCAACACGAAGCACGGTTTGCGAAGCATTGTGCCAGTCTTTTTGCATAGCCTGCAACAAATCTGCCGTTTGATAAGCAACGGATTCCAGTGCTGCACGGCAAAATTCGGCAGGCCCCGTGTTGCGGGTCAGACCATAAATGGCTCCGCGTGCATCTGCATCCCAATGCGGCGCACCAAGACCGACAAAGGCCGGAACCAGATAAACATCCTGATGCGGATCAGCCTGATCTGCCAGCTTGCCGGACTGATCGGCACTATCAATCATTTTCAAACCATCGCGCAACCATTGCACAGCCGCACCTGCAATGAAAATCGAGCCTTCGAGCGCATAGGCCACTTTGCCGTTCAGACGATAAGCAACCGTGGTCAATAGGCGGTTTTGTGAGCGCACAATATCTGCGCCGGTATTAATCAGCGCAAAACATCCCGTTCCATAGGTGGATTTTACCATACCCGGTTTAAAGCAAGCCTGCCCCATTAAGGCTGCATGCTGATCGCCAGCCACACCCAGGATCGGAATTTCTGCCCCTAAAATTTCTGCGCTTGTGACCCCAAAATTATCCGCACAATCTTTCACCTCCGGCAACATCGCACGCGGAATATTAAATAAGCGCAGCAGTTCCTCATCCCAGTCTTGTTCAGCAATATTGAAAAGCTGGGTGCGTGAGGCATTGGTGGCATCGGTTGCATGAACCTGTCCGCCCGTGAGCCGCCAGATCAGAAAACAATCAATCGTGCCGAAAAGCAAATCGCCTTTTTCAGCGCGTGACCGCGCACCCGCAACATGATCTAAAATCCAGCTTATTTTGCTGGCCGAGAAATAAGGATCAAGCAGCAGACCGGTTTTAGCAACCACCATGTCTTCATGGCCGCTATCGCGCAATTGCGTACAAAATGCAGCGGTGCGTCTGTCCTGCCAGACAATCGCATTATAAAGCGGGCGGCCAGTATGTTTATCCCATACCACGACGGTTTCACGCTGATTGGTAATGCCAATGGCTGCAACCTGTCCGGCCTCAATATGCGCATTGCGGATAGCCTGACGGCTTGTTTCCACCACCGTGCGCCAGATATCCTCCGGATCATGCTCAACCCAACCGGATTGGGGGAAATGCTGCTGGAATTCTTCCTGCCCAACCCCGACCACACGCCGCCTTTGATTGAATACAATGCTACGTGTTGATGTGGTGCCCTGATCAATTGCTAATATAAATTGTTGCATATGCCCTCCGTAAATAAAATCAAACTACGGATTAACCGCGATATGATCAATAAGACTACTCGAATTCCTTTAGCCAATAGGCTATTCAAGGTTGAACAGTGAGGCAATTATGAGTGATTCAGAGCGTAAAACTCTTGTATTGACCGGCGCCAGCCGTGGTATCGGCCATGCCACCGTCAAAAGATTTTCCAAAGCCGGATGGCGGGTTATCACCTGCTCCCGTCAGGATTTTTCTGAAAATTGTCCATGGCCGGCTGGCCCTGAAGACCATATAAAGATTGATCTGGCCGATGCAGAAGATATCGGTCGCGGTATTGCTGAAATCCGCCGCCGTCTTGAGGCGCAGGGAAGCAAGCTGCACGCGCTTGTCAACAATGCCGGTATTTCGCCGAAGGCTGAAGGCGGCCGCCGCCTCAACTCCTTAGAAACACCGATGCAGGTCTGGCGCGATGTGTTTCAGGTTAATTTCATGGCTCCTATCATGCTGGGGCGCGGGCTTTTCAAAGAATTGGAAGCAGCACAGGGCTCCATCGTCAATGTGACCTCCATTGCCGGTAGTCGCGTGCATCCTTTTGCCGGAACCGCCTATTCCACCTCCAAGGCAGCGCTTGCATCGCTGACCCGTGAGATGGCGTCAGATTTTGGCCCGCACGGCATCCGCGTTAATGCGATTGCACCGGGTGAGATTGAAACATCCATTCTTTCTCCCGGCACTGAAAAACTGGTTGAACAATTGCCGCTGCGCCGTCTCGGCCAGACCTCGGAAGTGGCTGAAACCATCTATTATCTTTGCACCGATGCCTCATCCTATGTCACCGGCTCGGAAATCCACATCAATGGCGGGCAACACGTCTAAAAACTGATAAAACGGGGAGGATAGAATGATCCTGTGCTGCGGCGAAGCTTTGATTGATATGATAGCGGAGATCAATGCGGTAGGCGAACCCGTTTTCAAGCCCCATGCAGGCGGCGCAATTTTCAACAGCGCCGTCGCCATTGGCCGCCTAGGCGTGCCTTCCGGTTTGCTCACCGGCCTGTCATCCGATTTCTTCGGAGAAGTGTTGCGCGGCACTATGGCCGCCTCCCATGTCAGTGACAAATACACGATACAATCCGACCGCCCGACAACGCTTGCCTTTGTGCGCCTTGTCAATGGTCAGGCATCCTATGCTTTTTACGATGAAAACACCGCCACACGCTTGCTGCATATCGACGATGTGCCAGCGCTGGATGATGAAGTATCAGCTCTGCTTTTTGGCGGCATCAGCCTGATTTCCGAGCCATGTGCCAGCACCTTGGAAGCACTGATGATGCGGGAAAAATCCAAACGCGTCATTATGCTTGATCCCAATATCCGTGCCAATTTCATTCAGGATCGCGACAGCTATCTGGCGCGTCTCAACCGCATGATTAAACACGCCGATATCATCAAATTATCAGATGAGGATTTAGGCTGGTTTGCCAATCAAAATGACGAAGACGACCAAGATGCCAAGATTGATGAATGGCTTGCTCAAGGCGTTAAGCTGATTGTCATTACCCGCGGTGCCAATGGAGCTGACGCTTATACCTCGCATGGCAAATTATCGGTCGCTGCGCAAAAAGTGGATGTGGTTGATACGGTTGGTGCAGGCGACACCGTCAATGCCGGTATTCTGGCAAGTCTCCACAACCAGCAGCTTTTAAACAAAAAAGCCGTTGCCGAACTGTCTGATATGGCAATTTTGCAAGCCCTGCGCCTTGGTATTGATGCGGCATCCGTTACGATTTCCCGTGCCGGAGCCAATCCGCCATGGGCGCATGAGCTTTAATTATCAACTGTTCTAAGGGTGCGGGATAATTAAACCCGCACCAGATGGTCGCTGCGCTCTTCATTACCAAAGAATTTGATGTAACGCTCCACCTCTGCCGGATCACCGGTGGCCTTCTGGATATTATCGGAAAGCTTAACCGCCGGACGGCCATTGGCATCAATCACTTTGCAAACCAGTGAAATGGCTTTCAAACCGTCAATACTGTTGGGCGCGCAACCGGCAAAATCATTGGTCAGATTTGTGCCCCAACCAAAGCTCATCCGCACCCGATCTTTAAAGTGGTGATAAGTTTCTTCAATTGTATCCACATCCAGCGCATCGGAGAAAATCAGAATTTTCTCACGCGGGTCTTTGCCGTGATCTTTCCACCATTGAATGATGCGCTCGCCACCTTCAATCGGCGGGGCACTGTCAGGACGGAAACCTGTCCAGTCTGCCACCCAATCCGGCGCATCACGCAAGAAAGCCGCTGTCCCATAAGCATCCGGCAGCACAATCAAAAGATTGCCGCCATAATAGCGGTTCCAGTCCTGCAATACGCGGTAAGGGGCTGTGCGTAATTCTTCATCGGTATTGGCCAGCGCTGCCAGCACCATCGGCAATTCATGCGCATTGGTGCCAAGCGCTTCCAGATCGGTGTCCATCGCCAGCAGCACGTTGCTTGTGCCGGTGAAAGCGTCACCAATACCTTCTTTCAAGGCTTCCACGCACCAGCGCTGCCACAAGAAAGAATGTCGGCGGCGGGTGCCGAAATCAGACACTTTCAGATCAGGCAATTCACGTAAGCGCTCAACCTTGCTCCACATTTTAGCTTTCGCACGCGCATAAAGCACATCGAGCGCAAAAGGCCCCAAATTCTTCATTGCCGAGCGCGAACGCATCTCATTGATGATAGCAAGGGCTGGAATTTCCCACATTGTCGTGTGTGACCAAGGCCCGTGGAAATTTAACTCATACTGACCATCGCGGCGGATCAGTTCATATTCCGGCAATTGAAAATCCTGCAACCAATGCAAAAATTCCGGCTGGAAAATCTGCTTGCGGCCATAAAATGTATTACCGGCCAACCAGATCATTTCCTTTTTTGAAATACGCAAAGTGCGGGCATGATCAAGCTGGGCGCGTAATTCGCCTTCATCAATCTCGTCAGCCAGACGCACGGTTTTCGTTCGGTTGATCAGTGAAAATGTTGCATCAACTTTCGGATAGAGCCCCCAGATCATTTGCAGCATCAGCAGTTTATAAAAATCCGTATCCAGCAGGCTGCGGACAATCGGATCCAGCTTCCACGCATGGTTATAGACGCGCCGCGCAATATCAGTTCTGGCCATAACGGCTCCCATTCCACTTATCAGGTTTGGCTAAGCATTACGCTTAACCAATAAACGAAAACCTGCAATAAAAAAGGCGGGGTATCACCCGCCTTTTTGATCATTTCAGTTTAACTAGACAAGCTCAAGCAAAATTTCATGTGCGCCATCTTCGGCAATCGTAATGCTTGCTGCCGTTTTCGGCAGTTTTTTACCATCCACTGTCACTGTCTGTGCCTTGGCACCGCGCTTGACCACCACATGATAATGGGCTTTGCCAAAATGCAGATCGGCTTCAAAACCATCCCATTCCGGCGGCAGGCACGGCTCAATAAAGAGCTGATCGCCACGGCGTTTGATGCCCAGAATACCTTCCGTTGCAACACGGAAGAACCAACCGGCAGACCCTGTATACCACGTCCAGCCGCCCTGGCCGCGGCGCGGTTCCACCGAATAAATATCGGCAGCAATCACATAAGGCTCGACCCGATAGATCTCAGGCTTTGCCCCGTGATTAACCGGATTGATCATCGAGAACAGCTCATACG
>JAEWHQ010000342.1 GCA_023387715.1 Pseudomonadota bacterium
AGCCGTGATTGAAACTGCGCTGTTTTTCATTTTAGGTTTTTTATGCGCGGTCTTTATCGGCATTTTTATCGCCCCCGCTTTATTCCGGCTATCCTATAAACGCTCGCGCAAAGATGTTGAGGCCGCACTGCCTCTCACTCTCAAGGAAATTAACGCCAAGACTGATGGCCTGCGTGCCCGCTATGCAGCCGAAATTGCCGGTCTCGAAATGCGCATCAAACGCACCGAAGAAGAGCGCGCCCTCCTTAAAATTACCCTTGGTAAAAACCATCAGGAATTAAAACGCATTCCAGTGCTCGAACAAGCGCTCGCCTCTCGCCAAGAAGAACTGCAAAAGCTTCAAGACGAACTGGAAACCAGCCAAAATGCGGCGCAAAAATTGCGCGCAGACGCAGAAAAGCTCGCTGATGATTATGGCGAGCTGCAACAACATCATATAGAGCTGAAAGAACTTGGCGATGTTACCAGACTTGAACTGGCCGCAAATGAAACCAGCATCGATCATCTGCATCACCAAATCGCCGAGCTCAGACGGTCACATAAGGAATTTGATATGCGCGAAAACAAACTGAAGGCTGAAATATCGGCCACCCAGACAGCGCTTAACAATGAAAAACAAAAAAACATCCGCTTAGAAGAACGTCTTGCGCGCCTGATCGGCCTCTTGTCGGATGCCGAAGAAAAATTAAGCCGCACCCCAAACAGCCAAAAAACAGAAGAAGCAATCCGCGAAGAATTGCAGGATATTGCCGCTGAAATGGTCGTAATGTCCACGGAGCAAGAAGGCGATCAATCACCGGTTCATGCTATCTTGGCGAAAGAACCGGCTGCTTCAGCTCTGGCCGGTGCCAATGAAAGCCGCAAGCCAAAATCACGCAAAAGAACCAGCCTTTCCAAGCGTATTGACTCGCTTTCCCGCAGCCGATAGTCCTGTTTTAAGAAGCCGTTATTTCCAATAATGGCTCACAAACTCGCATGCATCATTTATGCCTTGCTGTTTCACACAGCAGTCGGAGCAAGCAATGCCCCTCTTATCGTTAAGTGGAAAACCAATCATCGTGCAATGGCTGCTGATGATCGCCTTGTCTATGCTCATCATCAGCATTCTGGAATATTTCCATCTGCCTGCAGGCTTTCTGCTTGGCTCCATGATTGCGGCGATCATTATTGCCACGCATGAAGGCACGCCAAAGGTGCCGCAGACACCATTTTACTGGGCGCAAGGGCTGATTGGCTGCCTGATTGCTCTCAGCATCAATGAAGCTTTCTTACGCTCGATGCTGCTCAATCTGCCGCTCTTTATTTTCTCGGTGTTGTTTGTACTATTTGCCAGCACCTGCCTTGGCTATCTGCTTGGTAAACTTAATATTTTGAACCCGACCACCGCGATTTGGGGTTCCTCACCGGGCGCGGCTTCCGCGCTTATTCTGCTTTCAGCCAATTATGGTGCCGATCCGCGCATTGTTGCGCTGATGCAATATTTGCGCGTAGCACTTGTGGCCGGTGCCGCTTCCCTCGTCACGCATAGTTTTATGGATATTTCTGCGGAAGCAGTGGTGAGTGTTGATTGGTTTCCGCCTGTTGACTGGAAAAATTTAAGCGCAACGCTGCTTTTTGTTTTTGTATCCGTCACCATCGGTAAATTTGTCCGAGCACCTTCCGCACCGCTGATGCTGCCTTTGTTTGGTGGCATTGCTTTGCAGGAATTAGGCTGGCTCACCATCGTGCTGCCGCCTTGGTTGCTGGTGATCGCCTATGTGCTGGTCGGCTGGCGTATTGGTTTAAGCTTCACCCGTGCCATTCTTATCTATGCGCTTAAGGTCTTCCCTTCCATTCTGCTGGCCATTGTATCACTCATCGTCATTTGCGGCCTCTACGGAGCGTTTTTAAGCTATATGACCGGCATTGATATGCTGACCGCTTATCTCGCCACCAGCCCAGGCGGTGCCGATACAATTGCTATTATCGCCGCCTCCAGCAATGTCGATATTGCTTTCATCATGGCCATGCAAACATCGCGCTTCTTTATTGTGCTGCTGATTGGCCCGTGGCTGGCTAAAGTCACCTCGCAGCTGATTAATAAGCGAGCCGAAAAAATCACATAAAAAAACCGGGCTTGAAGCCCGGTTTTTTTATTCTCATCAGATGATCTTAGCGACCGTAGAAACCACGGATCGTGTTGATGATCTTGTCCTGATCTTCTTCAGACAGATAAGCATGCATCGGCAAGCTCAGGATGCGTGAAGGCAGTTCTTCCGAAATTTTGAGGCCTGCTGGTGCAACAGGATTATGCTTATAAGCATCCTGCAAATGCAAAGGCTTCACATAATAAATAACGGACGGAATGCCTTCTTCACCAAGCTTGGCGCGCAAATCATCACGCTTTTCAGCTTCGATCGAATATTGTGCCCAAGCGGAGCGGAAGCCATTTGGCGTTACCGGAACCTTGACCACATCCTTCAAGCCTTCATTATAGCGCTTAGCAACGATCTGGCGTTTTTCCATTTCGTCTTCAAGGATCGCCAGCTTTTCAATCAGAATAGCAGCCTGAATAGTATCCAGACGTGAATTCAGACCAACGCGTACGTTGTCATACTGGGTTTCACCCTTACCATGGAACAGGATCGAACGCAGGGTTTCAGCCAGTTCAGCATCATTGGTGAACATTGCACCGCCGTCGCCATAGCAGCCCAAAGGCTTGGCCGGATAGAAGCTGGTTGCGCCCACATGACCGAATGCACCGCACATGACATTATTGGCTTTACCACCGACAGACTGTGCCGCATCTTCGATGATGAACAGTTCTTCACGCTCAGCAATAGTCATCAAGCGTGAGTAATCAGCTGGCAGACCGAAAAGATCGACCGGAATAACAGCCTTTGGCTGCAAACGGCCTTCTTTGCGGATCATCGCAATGGCTTCTTCCAAATGATCAAGATTGATATTGTAGCTATCTGGATCAACATCAATGAACACTGGTGTTGCACCAACCAGTGCTACAACTTCAGCAGTGGCTGCGAAGGTGAAAGCCGGACAGAAAACAGCATCACCAGGGCCGATGCCGCGCGCCATCAAAGGCATCTGCAATGCATCTGTACCATTGGCGCAAGCAATAACATGTTCAACGCCCAAATATTCGCCAAGCTGCTTTTCAAATTCAGCAACTTCAGGCCCCAGAATATAGCGGCCTTCCTTAACGACTTTTAAGACTGCATTGTTTATCCGGTCTTCGATACGCGCGCGTTGCGCAGCAAGATCAATGAATTGCATAGTGGCTCCATAAAGACCGAGTTTTCAATTATTCGCCGATGATCTTAGCGAATCATATTCCATATGTAGGAAGTCAGTAGCTTTGCTACCATGGCTTGCCTGTTCAAACTTTCGTGCTTTTATGAAACAACCTTTAAACTTTGTTAAATGGCTGCAACATTTTGGCACAACACCGCCAGCTGGGAGAACTGACGGTGCTTCATTCTTATTCGTTCTGTTGATTAGCTGTCGTGCTTTACAGTGCCGGCAGTCAGAATACGCAGAACGCTGATGGCTTCTTCGCCGTCAGTGCGCGGGTTTTCCCGTGTTTCGATACAATGAATGAAATGCTCCAGCTCACGCGTCAGAGGCATGCCTTCTTCGTATTTCACATAGTCCGGTTCGGCCATCGAAAATTCCCACGCATTATTATTGCGCCAGACCTTATGATTATAAAGGGCCAGTTTGCGTTCAAATGGCTCCATATCGTCAAAGACGGCCATGGCCTTGCTGCCAACCACCGACAAGCGACGCTCGCGATAAGGGGTCAGACGCGAGGCAAACAAATGCCCGCGAATGCCATTCGGGAATTTAAAGTGCAGATGGGCAAAGTCGCTCAAATGATCGAGCGTTGCGGTGCCTTCGCCATGCACTTCGCTTGGCTCACATCCGGTCAGTGCCAGAATCATTGAAAGATCATGCGGTGCGAGATCCCACAATGCATCATTTTCATTGTGGAACTTGCCAAGACCGACGCGATGCGAATGAATATAGCGCAGTTCGCCCAGTTCACCGGATTTTACCAATTCCATCAGCTTTTCAAAAGCCGGATGGAAACGCAACACATGTCCCACCATAAAGATGCGGCCATTGTCTTTAGCGGCCTTCACTTCTGCTTCGGCATCTTCCACGGTCAGGGCGATCGGCTTTTCAACCAGAACATCTTTACCGTTAGCGATAGCACGCATGGCCATTTGTGCATGCAGCTGCGCCGGAAGCGCCATAACGATACCGTCAATATCTGAACGCGTGAACAAATCATCTACAGCCACGGCCTCTACGCCATGTTCTTTAGCGATTCGCTCTGCCCGTGCATGATCGGCATCAGAGACGGCCTGAAGCGCGCCCAAGCCCTTAAGTGTACGAATATGATTGCTGCCCCAATAGCCACAACCCAAAACTGCGATACGCGGTGCCATATTTTGCTGCCTTTAATCTGAATAATTACCGTGTATCGGTGCAAATTATGGAAAACAAGCCTTTGATGCAATAAGAGTGCTTGACAGAGAGGCATTCCCCACTTATTACCGCGCATATTCCTTGCAAGAACAACATCTTGGTAGGGTGCTTCACCAAAAGGTGACCACTTTAGAGTTCTTGATTTAGGCATGGCGGAGTAGCTCAGTAGGTTAGAGCAGAGGAATCATAATCCTTGTGTCGGCGGTTCGAATCCGTCCTCCGCTACCAACTTTCCCTTGATATTATTAAAACTTAAATTCTAAGTGTGGTGCATATTGGCAATTGCCTTGTACCTGAACAGATAGCTTATGTGCTTGATTCTAAGCAAAGCTATATACGCACACCATCAAACTTACTTATCCGCTCTGCGCGGCCGCACACGCGCCCAAAAAATCATTAAAAAAGGCGGCATAGAAGCCGCCTGATGCGTTATAAAATGTTGGATGCTCCGCAGCCCATATCAAGAGAACAGGCGCTCGCCCTGCTCATCAATGATCTGACGGCCTTTATTCAGCGCGATATTCGCTGCATCTTCAATGGTCGGGCATTTATCAGCACGAATAAAACGGTTTTCCTTCATTTCATCGCCGATCTGTTTCGAGATCACGCCGCAGACCTGATACTGACCACCCTCTTTAAAGGGCGTTGCAATAACCAGAAAACCTTTATGCTCCAAACGTCCGGCTTCCTGCACGCTTTCTGCTTCATCACTTTGCGATTTGCCACCAAACAGACGTTTCAAAAAAGACATTCTACCCTCACCCTTAATCATCGCTGTTCTGCACAGCTAAATAAAAAAGCCACCCGTCATAAACGGGTGGCCTGAACTTTAAGACACTTAGCTGTCCAGGAACGAACGCAGTTTCCGCGAACGGCTCGGATGTTTCAGCTTACGCAGTGCTTTCGCTTCAATCTGACGGATACGCTCGCGCGTTACCGAGAACTGCTGACCGACTTCTTCCAGCGTATGGTCTGTGTTCATACCAATACCAAAGCGCATACGAAGCACACGCTCTTCACGCGGTGTCAGCGATGCCAGCACGCGGGTTGTGGTATCACGCAGGTTTGCCTGAATAGCGGAATCAATCGGCAACATCGCGTTCTTATCTTCGATGAAGTCGCCAAGATGTGAATCTTCCTCATCACCAACCGGTGTTTCAAGGGAGATCGGCTCTTTAGCGATTTTAAGAACCTTGCGCACTTTTTCCAAAGGCATTGCAAGCTTCTCAGCCAGTTCTTCCGGTGTCGGTTCACGGCCGATTTCATGCAGCATCTGGCGCGATGTACGAACAATCTTATTGATTGTTTCGATCATATGCACCGGAATACGAATGGTGCGAGCCTGATCCGCAATCGAACGGGTGATCGCCTGTCTGATCCACCATGTGGCATAAGTGGAGAACTTATAACCACGGCGATATTCAAACTTATCAACCGCCTTCATCAGACCGATATTGCCTTCCTGAATAAGATCAAGGAACTGCAAACCACGGTTGGTGTATTTCTTGGCAATCGAGATAACCAGACGCAGGTTCGCTTCAACCATTTCCTTCTTGGCAATGGCTGCTTCACGTTCACCTTTTTGCACCTGATTAACGATGCGGCGGAATTCACCAATCGAAATCGCGGTTTCGGTCGCCAGAATCTGAATTTCAGTACGCAGATATTCAATCGTGCGCGCTTCTTTTTCAGCCAGTTCTTTCCAGCCGCGGCTGGTCAGGGTTGCAATGCGTTCTGTCCAGTTCGGATC
>JAEWHQ010000153.1 GCA_023387715.1 Pseudomonadota bacterium
GGGTACAGCCTTCAAGCCTGACCCGCAATGCGGATGGTACTGTCAGCCATATGGTGCTGGAATATACCACCCAAAAAGATGGCAAACTCACCGGCACCGGCGAAACCATCACGCTTAAAGCCGATCAGGTTTTCAAAGCAATCGGACAGAACTTCCTGGCCGAACCACTGGGTAAAACCGGCGTGGCGCTCGCCAAAGGCCGTATCAAAGTGGATGAGCACAGACGCACATCCGTTGAAGGTATCTGGGCTGGCGGCGACTGCGTTGAAGGCGGCGAAGACCTCACCGTTGCATCGGTTGAAGACGGTAAAGTTGCAGCTGAATCCATTCATCGTGCCTTGATGAACCTGCCTGATGCAGTTGCTGGCTTTGCCGATGCGGTGCTTTCCGCTCAGGGCGGCGCCAATAACGGCCAGCGTAATATTCAAGGGCCTGCACCAATCGAGTGGGCACGCTGATTTTCTTTCATCCAAGGTTTTTAAAAGCGGCCGCAAGAGCCGCTGAAAACCGGCAAGTCGTATTAGGGGAATTTCGACAATGGCTGACCTTTCCACCAATTTTCTCGGGATCAAGTCACCCAATCCGTTTTGGCTGGCTTCTGCCCCGCCAACAGATAAAGCCTATAACGTAGAGCGTGCATTCAAGGCAGGCTGGGGCGGCGTTGTATGGAAAACTCTGGGCTCTGAAGGCCCGCCAGTTGTTAACGTCAACGGCCCGCGTTATGGCGCAATCTATAGTGCCGACCGCCGTCTGATTGGTTTGAACAATATCGAATTGATTACCGACCGCTCGCTGGAAATAAATTTACGCGAGATGAAGGAAATCAAGCGCCGCTGGCCGGATCGCGCCCTCATTGCCTCCATCATGGTGCCATGTGAGGAAGAAGCATGGAAAGCCATTTTGCCACTGGTGGAAGAAACCGGTGCAGACGGAATTGAGCTGAACTTCGGCTGTCCGCACGGCATGAGCGAACGCGGCATGGGTGCTGCTGTTGGTCAGGTGCCGGAATATGTCGGTATGGTGGTGAAGTGGTGTAAGCAATATACGCGTATGCCGGTCATTACAAAACTTACACCCAATATTACCGACATCCGTTATCCGGCGCGTAATGCCTTTGCCAATGGCACGGATGCTGTATCGCTGATCAACACGATCAACTCGATCACAAGTGTTAATCTCGATAGTTTTGCACCTGAGCCAACTATCGACGGACGCGGTTCCCACGGCGGCTATTGCGGCCCTGCGGTCAAGCCGATTGCGCTCAACATGGTTGCTGAAATTGCCCGTGATCCGGAAACTGCCGGTCGCCCGATTTCTGGTATTGGCGGTGTATCGACATGGCGTGATGCGGCAGAGTTTATCTCGCTTGGTTGCGGCACTGTGCAGGTTTGTACCGCTGCCATGACCTATGGTTTCAAAATCGTTCAGGAAATGATCGATGGTCTGTCAGACTGGATGGACAGCAAAGGCTTTAAAACGCTGGATGATTTCCGCGGTCGTGCCGTTCCTAATGTCACAGATTGGCGCTATCTCAACCTCAACTACGTCACCAAAGCCAAGATTAATCAGGATCTTTGCATCAAATGCGGTCGCTGCTTTGCTGCCTGTGAAGACACATCGCATCAGGCGATTACCTCACTGGTAGATGGTGCCCGCCACTTTGAAGTGATTGATGAGGAATGCGTTGGCTGCAATCTCTGCGTCAATGTTTGTCCGGTCAATGATTGTATCACGATGGAGCCAATCAGCGGCTTTGACCCGCGCACCAAAGCGCCGATCAATCCAAATTACGCTAACTGGACAACCCATCCGAACAATCCGATGGCAACACAAGAAGCGGCAGAGTAAGGCTCCCCCCCGAAGACCGGCAGGGCATGATGATAAAGCATCATGCCCTGCGCATAGGTGTCTTTGAAGCTTCGGGCATCAGGCAAATACGATTGATTAAGCCAAAGCTTATGCCTTGCGACAGGACTAAAAAAATCAGAGTGGACGCGGCCTGATACCGTTGAGAATAACGCCGACAACAGCTTTGGCAGTTTCTGCCCGGAAGGATGGTGTGTCAGCTTTTTCGCCCATGATAGCGCGAACCTGCACATCAAAATCGGAATAATGCTGTGTCATTGCCCAGATGGTGAAAATCAGATGATAAGGATCAACAGGAGCTATGCGCTTTTCAGCAATCCACCGCTTGATCACTTGCGCCTTGCCATCCACCAGTTCACGCAGATGGGTTTTCAAAAATGTGCCGATAGCCGGCGCGCCATGCATAATTTCATTGGCAAAAAGGCGCGAGGCTTCCGGTCGGCTCTCAGACATTTCCAGCTTGCGGACAATGTATTTCTTCAGCTCTTCCAGCGGGTCGCCTTCGGGATCAATTTCCTCGAAAGGGCGCAGCCATTCCACCAGCGTATCTTCAAGCACATTGACGTAAATATGCTGCTTGCGCGGGAAATAATACAAAAGATTGGGCTTCGACATGCCCGCTTTTTCAGCGATCTGATCCAGTGTCGAACCTCTGAAACCAAAGGCAGAAAACACCTCCAGTGCGGCATCCAGAATGATGCGCCGGTTGATGCCCTGAATGCGCGTTTCGCTTTCGGGAGTATCGCTTTTTTTACGCCTTGCGCCTTTGCGGGCTGCAGTGGGGGCGGCTGTGGCCATTTGACACCTTCCGCTGGACAGAGAAACTTTCGAAAGCGCTTGACCGCCATCGATGCCTCTTCTAGCCTGTATTTTTACCAAGTAGTCAAGTTTTTTACGCAAGTTAAAAATATTGCCGCCGAACGAGCGACTGGTAATGGGAACAATAGAGCGGTGTTTAAACCGCGGCAAGGGGGAGCCAGCATGTCATATGCGACAAGCCTGCCCGTCTTTATCACACGCACCACCTGCATGAACAGGCGCGTGAACAGAGAAGCTGTATCTACACGTCATGTTCTTCGGAACGTTCAGACGCATTCCGGCTCGCAATATATTTTTGATCAGGTTTTTTAATAGCATGTAACAGAAAGGCAGCTCTCTCATGGCGCTTAACAGCAATCTCAAGATAAACACCGATCGCTTGTGGGATAGTTTGATGGAGATGGCCAAAATTGGCCCCGGACTGCGTGGCGGCAATAATCGCCAGACCCTGACCGACGAAGATGCGGAAGGGCGCAAACTTTTCCAGTCTTGGTGCGAAGCCGCCAATATGACCATGACTGTTGATACAATGGGCAATATGTTTTTCTTACGCCCCGGCACAGATCCCGATGCCGATCCGGTTTATATGGGCAGCCACCTCGATACCCAGCCGACAGGCGGCAATTTTGATGGTGTTTTAGGTGTGCTTGGCGGCTTGGAAGTTGTTCGCACCCTCAACGACCTGAAAATTAAAACCAAACATCCAATTGTTGTGACCAACTGGACCAATGAAGAAGGCACCCGCTTTGCCCCTGCTATGCTTGCGTCGGGTGTTTTTGCCGGCGAGCTGGATCAGGACTGGGCTTATGAGCGCGTTGATGCCAAGGGCAAAAAATTTGGCGATGAATTAAAGCGCATTGGCTGGCTGGGTGATGAGCCGGTCGGTAATCGCAAAATCCATGCCATGTTTGAACTGCATATCGAACAAGGTCCTATTCTGGAAGCAGAGCATAAAGATATCGGCGTTGTCACCCATGGTCAGGGTTTGTGGTGGCTGGAGGTTACCGTGACCGGCAAGGAAGCCCATACCGGCTCCACACCGATGCCAATGCGCAAAAATGCCAGCCTTGGCTTAGGTAAATTGCTGCAACTCGTCAATGATATTGCCATGGAACATCAGCCAGCTGCGGTTGGTGGTGTCGGTCATATCGATGTGACACCAAATTCGCGCAATGTCCTGCCGGGGCAGATCGTCTTTACGGTCGATTTCCGCTCGCCTGATCGCAAAGTGCTCGACGGCATGAAGGCAAAATTTGAGGCAGAAGCGCCCAAAATTGCCGATGAACTTGGCATTCAGGTGAAGATCGAAGCAATCGGTCATTTTGATCCGGTTACTTTTGACGAAAATTGTGTGACCGCCGTGCGTAATGCCGCCGAGCGGCTTGGCTATAGTCACATGAACATTATTTCGGGTGCAGGACATGATGCCTGCTGGGTCAATCGCGTGGCACCGACAGCCATGATCATGTGCCCGTGTGTCGATGGCTTAAGCCATAATGAAGATGAATCCATTTCCAAAGAATGGGCAGGTGCCGGAGCCGATGTGCTTTTGCATGCCGTTCTGGAAACGGCTCAGATTTGTGAGTGATTGCACCATAACATGATAGGGGCGGAAGCTCCGCATCAGCACACGTTATTTCTGCAACTGTTCGCAACAAAACCAAAAAGGGGAACGAACAATGGCAACCAAGGTGATTAAAGGCGGTACTATTATTACTGCTGACCGCACATATGATGCGGATGTTCTCATCGATGGCGAAAAAATCGTAAAAATCGGCTCTGATCTTTCCGGTGACCAAACCATTGATGCCAAGGGCTGCTACATTATGCCCGGCGGCATTGATCCGCATACCCATTTGCAAATGCCGTTTATGGGCACCTACTCATCCGATGATTTTGATAGCGGCACTGCGGCAGCCCTTGCCGGCGGCACGACAATGGTCATCGATTTTGTTTTGCCCGGGCCTGAAGGCAACTTGCTGGAAGCATTGCAAGAGTGGTTCCAGAAATCCGGCAAATCCCGTACCGACTATTCTTTCCATATGGCAATTACCGGCTGGAGCGAACGCGCTTTCAATGAAATGCCGGAAGTGGTCAAACGCGGCATCAATTCTTTTAAACATTTCATGGCCTATAAAGGCGCATTGATGGTCAATGATGATGAAATGTTTGCCTCGTTCCAGCGCTGTGCCGAACTGGGTGCCACCGCATTTGTCCATGCGGAAAACGGCGATGTGGTTGCGCAATTGCAGCAAAAACTACTTGCTGAAGGCAATAACGGCCCCGAAGCGCACGCTTTCTCGCGCCCGCCGGAAATTGAAGGGGAAGCCACCAACCGCGCCATCATGATTGCCGATCAGGCAGGTGTGCCGCTTTATGTGGTGCATACCTCCTGCGAGCAAGCCCATGAAGCCATCCGCCGAGCGCGCCAAAAAGGTATGCGTGTTTTCGGCGAGCCGCTTATTCAGCATCTGACACTGGATGAAAGCGAATATTTCAATCAGGATTGGGACTATGCAGCGCGGCGCGTCATGTCACCGCCATTCCGTGACAAACTTAATCAGGACAGCCTCTGGGCTGGTCTCTCTGCGGGTAGCCTGCAATGTGTGGCAACCGACCACTGTGCCTTTACCAGTGAACAAAAACGTACCGGCATCAATGACTTCACCAAAATTCCAAATGGAACCGGTGGTTTGGAAGAACGCCTGCCTGTGCTTTGGACAAAAGGTGTTGTCACCGGCCGTCTGACACCAAATGAATTTGTCGCCGTTACATCCACCAATATTGCCAAAATTCTTAATATGTACCCGCAAAAAGGCGCTGTGCTGGAAGGATCAGACGCTGATCTCATTATCTGGGATCCGAAAGCCAAGAAAACCATTTCAGCCAAAACACAACATTCTTCCATCGATTACAACGTGTTTGAAGGCATGGAACTGACAGGCCTGCCACGTACTGTGCTTTCGCGCGGGCGGGTTGCTTTTGATCAGGGCAAAGTGCTGGCAGAGCCGGGGGATGGCCGTTTCGTCGAACGTGAGCCGAATGCAAGCGTCAACAAAGCCCTTTCCACATGGAAAGAAGTCGTTGCCCCGCGCAAGGTTGAGCGGAAACCAGAACATATGCCGTATGGGGTCTGAGCCATGAACAGACCGCAATCTGATGCACAGCTTCGGGAAGCGATCATGATGACAGAATATCAATCAGCTCCCGCCGGAGCTCAAAAAAGCAGCCATATTCATGGCGCGCCCCTAAGCGGGGAATGCGTCATCGATATTAAAAATCTCTCGCTTGTTTTTGAAACCAATGACGGGCCGGTTCAGGCCCTCTCCGACATTAACCTTCATGTTAACCGTGGTGAGTTTGTTTCTTTCATCGGCCCTTCGGGCTGCGGGAAAACCACGCTCATGCGGGTGGTGGCTGATCTGGAAAAGCCAAGCTTCGGCACCATCACCGTCAATGGTATGACGCCGGAGCAGGCACGTTTAAAGCGCAGCTACGGCTATGTTTTTCAGGCCGCAGCGCTTTTTCCATGGCGAACGATCGAAGATAATATCGCCCTGCCGCTGGAGGTGATGAAATTCAGCTCCACGGACAAGAAAGAAAGGATCAGAAAAAATCTTGATCTGGTCAATCTTTCCGGCTTTGGCAAAAAATATCCGTGGCAATTATCAGGAGGCATGCAACAGCGTGCCTCTATTGCCAGAGCCCTGTCTTTTGATCCGGATATGTTGCTGATGGACGAGCCTTTTGGCGCGTTGGACGAAATTGTGCGTGACCATCTCAACGAACAATTGCTGAAACTTTGGGCGGCGACCCAAAAAACCGTCATTTTTGTCACACACTCCATTCCGGAAGCTGTGTTTCTCTCGACAAAAATCGTTGTTATGAGCCCGCGTCCGGGACGCATTCATGAAATTATTGATTGCGATCTGGGACCGGATCGTCCGCTGGAAATTCGTGAATCTGAAGCTTTCTTAAAAATTGCCCATCAGGTTCGGGAAGGTCTGCGGCTGGGACACTCTTATGATGAGGTGCACTCTTGAGCTGTAAACCACATCTAAGCTCCCGGATTTTCGGATCAAATTATTTCAGGGATCGTTTTTTTCCTGTCCTCGTCGTATTGGCCGCCATTATCCTTATCTGGTATATAATGGCGGCCTTTTTGAATGCACCTTTTGAACGGGATCAGGCCGAGCGAGCCGGTGCTGAGATCAGCACCTCCATGGTGATTAAAAACACCATGAATCAAGCGCGTCCTGTACTACCTACTCCGCACCAAGTGGCGGCAGAAGTTTGGAAAACAGTTTTCGAAGTAAAGCCGAGCTCTAAGCGCAGCCTTATCTATCATGGCTGGGTGACGCTTTCTTCAACACTTTTAGGGTTCGTCTTCGGCTCATTGCTCGGCATTTTGCTGGCAGTTGGCATTGTTCATTCACGCACGCTGGATAAAAGCCTGATGCCGTGGATTATTACCTCACAGACCATTCCAATTCTGGCCATTGCGCCAATGATTATTGTTGTA
>JAEWHQ010000166.1 GCA_023387715.1 Pseudomonadota bacterium
TCTGGTAATTGATAAGGTTGAAACTTATTACGGCAATATTTGTGCCCTCAAAGGCATTGATATGGTGGTCAATGAGGGGGAAATTGTTACCCTTATTGGTGCCAACGGTGCTGGTAAATCAACCTTGATGATGACGATTTTCGGTATGCCGCGTGCGCGTACCGGACGCGTTATTTTTGACGGGCAGGATATCACCAATATGCCGCCGCATCTGATTGCGCATCTTCGTATTGCGCAGTCACCTGAGGGACGCCGTATTTTCCCGCGTATGACGGTTTATGAAAATCTGCAAATGGGGGCGAGCCTCGATAATCAGCAATTCTTTGAAGAAGATGTTGCTTTGATGTTTGAGCTCTTCCCGCGTTTGAAAGAGCGTATGCATCAGCGTGGGGGCACTCTTTCGGGTGGTGAGCAGCAAATGCTGGCCATTGCCCGTGCTCTGATGGCACGACCGCGTTTGTTGCTGCTTGATGAGCCATCACTCGGCTTGGCGCCTTTGATCGTAAAACAGATTTTTGAAGCGATTAAAGAGCTTAACCGTACGCGTGGACTGACCGTATTTCTGGTTGAGCAAAACGCGTTTGGCGCATTGAAACTGGCTGACCGCGGCTATGTGATGGTCAATGGTTCCATAACGATGAGCGGTTCGGGCACAGATCTACTGGCAAATCCGGAAGTGCGGGCTGCCTATCTCGAAGGCGGAAGGCATTAAGGGGCAAAATCATGCAGGGAATTCTCTACGAAGAATCATCTATCTGGCTGTTTATCCTGATCACCTGTCTGCTTGGCGGCTGGGCTGCATGGATGACGGGGCGTGCCTGTGCGCAAACCTGGCGCCCTTACGCAATTTTGCTGTGCTACCTGATCCCGCTTGGTGTGGCAGTGCGCTTTATCCATCACGCCTTATTCGAAGGTACTATGCTTTCGTTGCATTATTATCTGGTAGATACGATTGTATTGATCATAATCGGATCCATAGGCTTCAGATATACAAGAGCCAATCAAATGGTTAGCCAATATAACTGGCTCTATGAAAAAGCATCATTTTTGACGTGGAGGGCTAAGTAGTCAGAAATCCACTTAAACCGGCCGTTTAATATAAGCATAATTCAAATAGCATTACACGGAAATAACAGGCCTTGCCTGTTGGGGAATTGAAGATAAAGGGAGTGAGAAATTGAAAAAATCATTATTTACTGGTGTTGCCCTGTCTGCATTACTGGCTATGAGCGGCGGTGCATGGGCTGATGTTTTGTTCGGTATCGGCGCACCAATGACCGGCCCGAACGCGACCTATGGCGCGCAGATTTTGAAGGGTGCTGAAGCTGCTATTGCTGAGATCAACGCCAAAGGCGGCATGAACGGCGAACAGATCAAAATCGTTGTCGGCGATGACGTTTCTGATCCTAAGCAGGGCATTTCGGTTGCCAACAAATTTGCCGGTGATGGCGTTCAGTTCATGATCGGGCCTTATAACTCTGGCGTCGCAATTCCGGCTGCTGATGTTTATGCCGAAAACGGCATTCTGATGATGAGCCCTGGTGCAACCAACCCTGCCTATACTGAAAAAGGCTTGTGGAACGTGTTCCGTACCTGCGGCCGTGATGATCAGCAGGGTATCGTTGCCGGTGAATATATTGCGAAATATTTCAAAGATAAGAAAATCGCAGTTGTTCACGACAAAACCCCTTATGGTCAGGGGCTGGCAGATGCCACCAAGAAGAAGTTCAACGAACTTGGTGTCAAAGAAGTTCTTTATGAAGGCGTCAATGTCGGCGAAAAAGACTTCTCTGCTCTGATTACCAAAGCAAAAGCTGCTGGTATTGAAGCCATCTATTGGGGTGGTGTGCATACTGAAGGTGGTCTGATTATTCGTCAGCTGGCTGAGAATAATTTGAAAGTTCCTGTCATTTCCGGTGATGCGATCGTGAATAACGAATTGGCATCGATTGCTGGTGATGCAGTGATTGGTACACTCAACACCTTTGGCCCTGATCCACGTGTGGATCCAGCCAATAAGGAACTGGTTGAGAAGTTCCGTGCAGCAGGTTTCGAACCTGAAGCTTACACCATCTATTCCTATGCAGCTGCACAGGCAATTGCTGCCGCAGCTGCTGCCGCTGGTAGCAATGATCCGCAGAAAGTAGCCGCAGCATTGAAAGAAAAGGGACCGTTCCAGACTGCTCTGGGAGCACTTTCCTTTGATGCTAAAGGTGACGCGGAACTGCCGGGTTACGTCATGTATGAGTGGAAGAAAAATGCTGATGGCAATTATGTCTATGAACAGCAGGTTTTAGCCAATTAATATCTGACAATTATCGCATTCCATATCCCCGCCGTTTGTGCTCAAACGGCGGGGATGTTTTTTTAGGCAAGCTTGCTGTAAACGGTGGAGTCATCACTGTTTGAATTTTATAATACGCTATTGTTTTGACATATCTTCATGGTTTTGAAAGAAGCACGGTGACGTTCTTTTTACTTCAAGACCAATTGGTGTACTCCTTTTGACCTCTACATCCATCACTCCATCGCTTTTCCAGCGTTTAAAAACGGCTTTCCCGCCATCACGTTTGGCTGTGGCACTGTTGTTTTTAATGAACGGCTATATCTTCGGTAGCTGGGCACCACGTATTCCTGAATTTGCAGCGCGTATGGGATTTGATACGGCGCAGATGGGGATGATGATCCTGATCTTCGGGATTGGTTCTGTATTGTTTATGCCGCTTTCCGGCGCTTTATGTGCGCGTTTCGGATCGGTGATTATTGTTAAAATATCAGCCCTTGCTGTAGTGCCGGTGCTGCTTTTAATCAGTCTTGTTTCGCATGGACTGATTGCAATTTTGGTGCTTTTCTATTTTGGCGGCTTTATCGCGGCGATGGATGTGGCGATGAATGCCAATGCGGTGGCAATGGAAAAATCACTCCGCCGTGCCGTTATGTCTTCATGCCATGCTTTTTGGAGCCTTGGCGGATTGCTGGGGGCGGGCAGTGCTGGTTATCTTTTGATCCATCTTGGCTCATTAGCACATGGGGTGATCGTATCGGTTGTGGCCGGATTGCTGCTGAGTTTTGCCTGGGGGCGGATTTTAGAAGACAAAATCACTGAAGCCAGCGAGCGCCCGAAACTCAGCCTGCCGCGGCAACCACTTCCATGGCTAATTGGCATTTTGGCTTTATTTTCCATGATACCGGAAGGGGCAATCATGGATTGGGGCAGCTATTATCTGCGACAGGATTATGGCGCATCGGTTGAAACCGCCAGTTTTGCTTTTGCCGCTTTTTCTCTCACAATGGCGATGATGCGTTTTGCCGGTGACAGCGTGCGTGATCGCTTTGGCGCAGTCAGCACATTGCGGGTCTGCACGGTGGTGGCCATCACCGGCTTGCTGATGGCGGCTTTTGCCCCGACGCCCTGGTTGGCTATTGCCGGATTTGCCGTGTGCGGCATCGGTATTTCCAATATGGCACCAATCATTTTTTCGATGGCCGGTAATGTGCCGGGCGTTGTTCCAAGTGTCAGCCTGTCGATCACCACCAGTCTTGGCTATTCCGGCACGCTGGTGGCACCCTCACTGATTGGCTGGATTGCCAAGTTTCATGGCTTCGCATTGGTCTTTGCTTGTCTGCCGCTTTTATTGCTCGTGGTGCTGGTGTTTTCAAAGCTTGCCCGCTTTGCCGACCATAATCATGGCGGACATTAAGCAAAGCCAATAAAATTCTGCATGATTGCCCCGACAAGGGGCGACATGCGACTTGTAAGGGACTATATAAAGCCATAAATTTATGGCACTTGATATTTGTGATCATAAATGCGCAGCCATCGAGCAGTTTAAAAAATCCTGGATGAATTGAATAAAATGGCCTCCGAACAAATCAGCTATTTTTCGCACCCTTTTGCCCGCCGCACTTCTGTTGGCGTGGATGTTGGCGGTGTGATAGTGGGCGGCGGCGCGCCTGTTGTGGTGCAGTCGATGACCAATACGGACACGGCTGATATTGATGGCACTGTGGCGCAGGTTGCAGCCCTTCATCATGCAGGTTCTGAACTGGTGCGCATTACCGTTGACCGTGATGAGTCGGCTGCGGCTGTGCCCAAAATCCGCGAACGTCTGGAGCGCTTGGGGCTCGACGTGCCACTGGTGGGAGACTTCCATTATATCGGTCATAAATTGCTGGCTGATCATCCCGCTTGTGCCGAAGCTTTGGCGAAATATCGTATCAATCCGGGCAATGTCGGATTCAAAGATAAAAAAGACAAACAGTTTGCCGATATTGTCGAAATGGCAATTCGCTATAATAAGCCGGTGCGCATTGGCGTGAACTGGGGTTCGCTTGATCAGGAATTGCTTACCACTTTGATGGATCGCAATCAGGCGGAAGGTGCACCTTTGACCGCGCAGCAAGTGATGCGGGAAGCAATTGTGCAATCTGCGCTGATTTCTGCTGATCTGGCGGAAGAAATTGGTCTGCCGCGCGACAAAATCATTCTGTCTGCCAAAGTCAGTCAGGTGCAGGATTTGATCGCGGTTTATACCGAACTGGCGCAGCGCTCCAACCATGCTTTGCATCTGGGGCTGACTGAAGCAGGGATGGGCACCAAAGGCGTGGTGGCGTCGTCTGCTTCAATGGGTATTTTGCTGCAGCAGGGTATCGGTGACACAATCCGCATTTCGCTGACACCGGAACCAGGTGGCGACCGCACCCGTGAGGTGCAGGTCTCGCAGGAATTGTTGCAGACGATGGGCTTCCGTCAGTTTATTCCGATTGTGGCGGCGTGTCCGGGTTGCGGACGCACCACTTCGACCGTGTTTCAGGAACTGGCGCAGACCATTCAGGATGATATCCGCAAGAATATGCCGATCTGGCGTGAGAAATATCCAGGTGTCGAAGCGCTTTCTGTTGCGGTGATGGGCTGCATCGTTAATGGGCCGGGCGAATCGAAACATGCCGATATTGGCATTTCATTGCCGGGCACAGGTGAAACGCCATCCGCACCGGTTTTTGTCGATGGTAAAAAGGTAACCACATTGCGTGGACCGGCAATTGCCGAAGATTTTCAGAAAATGGTTGCCGATTATATCGAAAACCGTTTTGGCCTTGGCGCTAAAGAACCGGTGAAGGCGCAAGCCTGAGACTGATAATTGTATTATAAAAAAGGCCGGTGTCTGATCATCAAACACCGGCCTTTTTATATTGGGTTGAAATGATTTCAGCTTTCGCGATTAGCGATGAAATGCGCGGCTTGTTTCAAAATCTCGGCCTTGTCACCAAATGGGGACAGCAATTCTTCAGCTTGTGCTACCAAGCCAGCCAACTGGTTGCGTGTCCAGTCAATGCC
>JAEWHQ010000181.1 GCA_023387715.1 Pseudomonadota bacterium
AGATTAAGGGGCTTTTAGCCCCTTTTTCTTTTTCTTTGTCTTTTTGCATTTATCATCAAACGTAAAACTGTTTCATAAAAAAACGAACTGTGATTTCAAAAACACGAAAAAGCAATTTCTTGCCATAAATTTCGTGCTATGAACGATAACCTTGAAGCAGTTTGATGTTTGATGAGTGCACCAAACTGTTTTTTGCCAAGTGACGTTAATGGGAGATCGCATAATGGCAGGACCGCTGGCACGTAAATTCGCCGAGAAATTCAACGAAGAAATTCGCTTCTTTAAAGGCTGGATTGACGGGCCAAAAGCCGTAGGAGCTATTTTACCGACAAGCTCCATTACTGCACGCCGCATGGCAAGCGTCATCGACACCACATCCAAAATGCCGGTGCTTGAGCTCGGACCCGGCACAGGTGTGATCACCAAAGCGATTTTGCAGCATGGTGTAAAACCGCAGGATCTTTACTGTGTCGAATATTCAGAAGATTTTGCCAAACATCTGCGCAGCAACTTTCCGGATGTAAACATTATTCAGGGCGATGCTTTTGATCTCGATACCACTTTAGGCGACAACAAAGACATGTTGTTCGACAGTGTGGTATCAGCAGTGCCACTGTTGAACTTCCCTGTTCCGGCTCGTGTCCAGATCATTGAAGATCTGCTGCGCCGCGTGCCAGCCGGTCGTCCGGTTATTCAGATCACTTATGGCCCGCTTGCCCCTGTTCCGGCAGGCAAAGGCAATTATGTGGTTAAGCATTATGACTTTGTCATGCGCAATGTGCCGCCTGCACAATTATGGGTCTATCGCAGCCCGCTTTCTTAAACGAAACCTGCTTTGAAGGATCACGCATCCATGACCTCTAAAATTCTGGTTTTTGCCGGATCTGTTCGCAACGGCGCTTTCAGCCAACATATGGCTGATGCCGCAACACGCGAACTGGAAAAACAGGGCGCAGAAGTCACGCAAATTTCACTGCGTGATTATCCGCTGCCGATCATGGATGAAGACCTTCAAAGCGAGCATGGCATACCTGAGCCAGCCATGCAGCTCGCCCGCATCATCGCCAAACAAGATGGTTTGATGATCTGCTCGCCTGAATATAATGCGTCGATCCCGCCATTGTTGAAAAACACACTGGACTGGGTCAGCCGTATTTCCAAAGACGGCGATGCTCCGCTTAGACCTTACGCAGGTCTGACCACCGCTTTGTGTTCCACCTCCAACGGAGCTTTTGCGGGTATGCGCGGCCTTTATCATCTGCGTGCGGTTTTAATGGCGGTCGGCGCACAGGTTCTGACCGAGCAATGTTCGGTTTCAGGTGCTGCCAATGCTTTTGAAGCAGACAACACGCTCAAGGATGAACGCAGCCAACGCGCACTCACCAATGCCTGCCGTATTCTGATTGAAAATTGTCAACGCTGCCCGCGCGCTTAAAGGGCAAGTCCTCAAACGTAAATCTGTTGAAGAATTGCCCGCTCATTTTGAGCTGTGCGAGAGACCATTACGTGCCAAAACCGGCACGCGGCGCTCTCATGCGTTTATAGACTTTCACAACACCGATGTTTGTGCCAATAACAGTCTGTTTGTGAAAAGATAAAAGGGTAAAATGACATGACTGTGGAAGATGTACGCAGCCGTCTCATTGTCGGGCTTGATGTGCCGACGGTTAAAGACGCAGAGCAAGTCGTTCATGAATTAAGCGACACGGTTTCCTTCTACAAAGTCGGTCACCAATTGGTATTTGCCGGTGGTTTGGATTTTGTCCGCACCTTGATTGCAGCCAAGAAACAAGTATTTCTGGATATGAAACTGCTGGACATTGATAATACGGTGGCCAAGGGCGTGGAAAATATCGCAAAAATAGGCGTATCCATGCTGACATTGCATGCTTACCCGAAAGCGATGCGCGCAGGCGTTGAGGCGGCTAAAGGCTCCGGTCTTTGCTTGCTCGGTGTCACGGTTCTCACCTCTATGGATAATGCCGACCTTATCGAAGCTGGCTATAAAGATGATGCACAGACACTGGTGCTGCGTCGTGCAGCTCAAGCGCGTGAAGCTGGCATGGGCGGCGTCGTGGCATCAGCCGCAGAAGCCGCCGCCATTCGCCAGATTGTTGGCGATGATCTGGCAATCGTCACCCCCGGCATTCGCCCGCAAGGCGCAGCACTTGGTGACCAGAAGCGCGTCATGACCCCGTCCGATGCTCTCAAAGCTGGTGCCAGCCATCTGGTTGTTGCGCGCCCGATTATTGCAGCACCGGACAGACGGGAAGCGGCAGAGAAAATCCTTGCCGAAATGGCAGCAAGCTCATCATCTTAAAATTTAAAGCCAAAGTCTGAATGCCGCATTGCGGGCAGGTTTTTGAAAAGCTTAAAGTTTCATCATAATCATCAGGAGGAGATTGATCATATGACCAAAGCTTATTGGATTGCACGTGTCGATGTTAAGGATCCGGAACGTTACAAGGATTACGTCTCGACCGCCAAGCCAGCCTTTGAGCGCTACGGTGCCAAGTTTCTTGCCCGCGGCGGCAGAGCAGAATTGGTTGAAGGCCAAGGCCGTGCCCGCAACGTGATTATCGAATTTGAATCAATGCAGCACGCGCTCGATTGCTTCAACTCACCGGAATATCAGGCAGCACAGGCCATCCGCCAAACCGTTGCCGACGGCGAGATTGTACTGGTGGAAGCAGCCGTTTAAAATAAACTCTATATCCGCTCTCGCCTTCACTTGAACTTGAGGGCGGATATCCTAATTGCCATAAACACTTAAATGACAAACGCGAACGCCCTTAGGAGACCATGGCCTTGAAGATTGCAGTTCAGATGGACCATATCAGCACGATCAATATTACAGGGGACACTACTTTCGCGCTTTGTCTGGAAGCACAGGCGCGCGGCCATGAGCTTTATCACTACACCCCTGACCGCCTTTCAATGCGCGACGGCGTGGTGACAGCCCGCCTTGAAAAACTCGAAGTCCGTGATGTTAAAGGCGACCATTACACACTAGGCGAGCCGGAACGCTGTGACCTGTCAGAAATGGATGTGGTGCTGCTGCGCCAGGATCCGCCATTCGACATGAATTACATTACCACCACGCATTTGCTTGAGCGTATCCACCCGAAAACACTGGTGGTCAATGATCCGGCATGGGTGCGTAACAGCCCTGAAAAAATCTTCGTCACCGAATTTCCGGACTTGATGCCGGAAACGCTGATTACCAAAGATATTCAGGAAGTGCTGGAATTTCGCAAACAATATGGCGACATCATCATCAAGCCGCTTTATGGCAATGGTGGCGCCGGCGTTTTCCACCTCACCACCGACGACCGCAATCTGACATCGCTGCTGGAAATGTTCGAGCAGATGTATCGCGAGCCGTTTATTGCACAGCGTTATCTGAAAGATGTGCGTGCCGGTGACAAGCGCATTATCCTGATTGACGGTGAACCGGTTGGCGCGATCAACCGTGTACCGGCTGAAAGTGATGCCCGCTCCAACATGCATGTGGGCGGTCGTGCAGAAGCCACCGAACTGACTGCGCGCGAAAAGGAAATTTGCGCCCGCATTGGCCCGTCGTTGAAAGAGCGCGGCTTTATTCTTGTCGGTATTGATGTGATCGGCGATTATATGACCGAAATTAATGTGACCTCGCCAACAGGTTTGCGCGAAATTAAACGCTTTGGCGGTGCTGATGTAGCAGCCCTTTTCTGGGATGCAGTGGAAGCCAAGCGTAACTAAATTCCTATTGAAGCACTCTCTTTGACATGATCTATTCGTAAGGGCTGCGATGATAATCGCGGCCCTTATTATATTAGTCGGGAGGGCTTTTATGATTTCACGTGTAGGTACGGTCGCATTTCAAGGCATTGATGCCGTTCCTGTTGATGTGCAAATCATGGTCGCTCCGGGCAAGATGGGCATTTCCATTGTCGGCCTGCCCGATAAAGCGGTTGCTGAAAGCCGTGAGCGTGTGCAGGCAGCGCTTCATGCCTGCGGCTTATCCCTGCCTGCCAAACGCGTCACCATCAATCTGGCACCTGCCGATTTACCCAAAGAAGGCTCGCATTACGACCTGCCGATTGCCATGGGGCTGATGGCAGCCATTGGCGCTATTCCGCAAGATGTGCTGCAGGAATATGTCGTACTTGGCGAATTGTCCCTTGATGGCTCCATCACCGCAGTTGCGGGTGTGCTCCCCGCTGCGATGGGAGCCAACCGGCAAAATAAGGGGCTGATCTGCCCCTATGCGTGTGGAGCCGAAGCCGCATGGGCGGGAGCAGACATCGATATTCTGGCACCACGCAGCCTGATTGCACTCGCCAATCATTTCAAAGGAACGCAGGTTCTCTCCCGCCCAGAGCCCGCCAAACATTTAAGCCTTTCCTCTTCGCTTGATCTGGCTGACATCAAGGGGCAGGAAACCGCCAAACGTGCGCTGGAAGTAGCTGCTGCCGGTAGCCATAATTTGCTGATGGTTGGCCCTCCGGGTTCGGGCAAATCAATGCTTGCGCAAAGATTGCCGACAATACTGCCGCCGCTTTCACCTCGTGAACTGCTTGATGTTTCAATGATTGCCTCTATTGCCGGAGAGCTTACCGGCGGCCGTCTCTCCGACCAGCGCCCGTTTCGTGCGCCCCATCATTCCGCCTCCATGGCAGCAATGGTTGGTGGCGGCCATCGCGCTAAACCGGGGGAAGTATCGCTTGCCCATAATGG
>JAEWHQ010000183.1 GCA_023387715.1 Pseudomonadota bacterium
GCCTAATCTTTTCTCACTCGAATGCTGGGGCGGCGCGACATTTGATGTGTCGATGCGCTTCCTGACGGAATACCCGTGGGAGCGTCTGGCGATGGTGCGTGAAAATGCCCCCAATATCCTGCTGCAAATGTTGCTGCGCGGTGCCAATGGCGTTGGTTATAAGAGCTATCCGGATAATGTCGTTAAATATTTCGTGCGTGAAGCAGCGCGTGGCGGCATTGATCTGTTCCGTGTGTTTGACAGCCTTAACTGGGTTGAAAATATGCGCGTTTCGATGGATGCGATCCGTGAAGAAGGCAAACTTTGCGAAGCAGCGATTTGCTATACCGGTGATATTTTAGATAGTCGCCGCCCGCAATATGATCTGAAATATTATGTTGATCTGGCGCGTGAGGTGGAAAAAGCCGGTGCCAATATCATTGCGATCAAGGATATGGCTGGCTTGTTGAAACCGGCTGCGGCCAAGCAATTGTTCAAAGCTTTGCGTGAAGCCACCGATCTGCCATTGCATTTCCACACCCATGACACATCAGGCATTGCAGCAGCCACCGTTTTGGCGGCAGTGGATGCGGGTGTTGATGCGGTGGATGCGGCGATGGATGCGCTTTCCGGCAATACATCGCAGCCATGCTTGGGCTCGATCGTTGAAGCCTTGCATGGTGATGAGCGCGATACCGGCCTTGATGCTGATGCTATCCGCAAAATCTCTTTCTATTGGGAAGGTGTGCGCAATCAATATGCTGCCTTTGAAAGCGATCTCAAAGGCCCTGCATCGGAAGTTTACCTGCATGAAATGCCGGGCGGTCAATTCACCAATTTGAAGGAACAGGCGCGCTCATTAGGGCTTGAAAGCCGCTGGCATGAAGTGGCGCAGACCTATGCGGATGTGAACCATATGTTTGGCGATATTGTCAAAGTCACACCATCTTCCAAAGTGGTGGGTGATATGGCCTTGATGATGGTGAGCCAGGATCTGACTGTTAAGGATGTTGAAAATCCTGATAAGGATATTTCTTTCCCGGACTCTGTCGTATCGATGATGCGCGGCGATTTGGGACAGCCGCCTGCGGGTTGGCCGCAAGCATTGCAGAAGAAAATTCTGAAAGGTGAAAAGCCGTTTACGGTGCGTCCGGGCTCATTATTGGCTCCTGCTGATCTGGAAGCCGAGCGGGCAAGTGTTGAGGCAATGGTTGGCCGTTCTGTTACTGATCAGGAATTTGCATCATCGCTGATGTATCCGAAAGTGTTTGCCGATTATGCGGCAGCGCAGGAAAACTATGGCCCGACCAGCGTTTTGCCGACGCCTGTTTATTTCTACGGTCTGGCATCTGAGCAGGAAGTGTTTGTTGATCTGGAAAAGGGTAAAACCCTTGTTGTCGTTAATCAGGCGATCAGTGAAACAGACGAAAAAGGCATGGTCACGGTGTTCTTTGAACTCAATGGTCAGCCGCGCCGTGTTAAAGTGCCAAACCGTGCCAAAGGGGCTGCAGGCGGCGTAAAGCGTAAAGCGGAAGCCGGCAATGATAAACATGTCGGCGCGCCGATGCCGGGTGTGGTTTCAACTGTCGCGGTGGCGAGCGGTCAGGCGGTAAAAGCGGGCGATGTGTTACTGTCGCTGGAAGCCATGAAAATGGAAACCGCAATTCATGCCGAGCGTGATGGCACATTGGCTGAAGTGCTGGTGCGCTCTGGTGAGCAGGTGGATGCCAAAGACCTGCTGATTACTTACGAATAAATTTTGCAAAATAGTGGCAATAAAAAACCCCGACAGCAATGTCGGGGTTTTGCTTTTTTAATATGAGCGCAGTTCGCTTGATAATTCCCAGATGTCACTGGCATTGAGCGGCGTGAACGGCACATAGACATCAAGTGCGTTGGCCACTGCATTAGCAATGGCGGCTGGCGGACCGATGGCTCCGCCTTCACCAAGACCTTTGGCACCCAGAGGGGTTAAAGGCGTTGGTGTTTCAATGTGATGCACTTCGATATTCGGAATTTCCGGTGCAATCGGCATCAGGTAATCGGCAAAACTGGTGGTTAGCGGCTGGCCTTCTTCGTCATAGACAAAATGCTCGAACATGGCCGAGCCAATGCCTTGCACAACACCGCCGCGCACTTGCCCGTCCACCACCAATGGATTGAGAATAGTACCGCAATCTTCCACCACCACAAAGCGTTTGAGCTTCATTTTTCCGGTTGGTACATCAATTTCAACCACGGCGGCATGGGTGGCGTTGGCATAGGTGCCGTCCGTTGGCCCATCAAGCGCATATTCTGCATCCAGACCCGGCAAGACACCTTCCGGCAGCTGGTCAACATTGCGTAATGCTGCACGGGCGATTGTTTTAAGCGGAACATTGCGCCCCGGATCACTGCGTAAAAAGGCGAGATTGTCGCGCAGTTCAATATCTTCAGGGCTTGCTTGCAGAAAATGTGCGGCAATGGCTTTTAGTTTATTGGCAATTTGCAACGAAGCCATATGCACGGCACCGCCGCCCAAAGGCCCGCCGCGACTGCCCCATGTGCCTACCGAATAGGGCGAGCCCATCGTGTCACCATGTTTGACGAAAACATCTTCCGGTCGCACGCCCAAAGCATCGGCGGCAACCTGCGCCATGGTGGTTTCCAGCCCCTGACCATGGCTTTGCAGCCCTAAATTGATGGTCACAGTGCCGTCTGGTGCCATTTGCACATGCGCTGAAATATAACCGGTTTCAATCGGTGTCCGGCGGCGGGCAAAATCCGGTGTTCCATGCGCAGTTTGCTCCAAAAATGTTGCAATACCGACACCAATACGCGTGGTTTTTGAGCTTTTTGATGCTTCTGCCGCAGCAATATCATCCTTCAGCAATTCCCTGATTTCAAGAATGGATTGCTCATAAGAGCCCGGATCATAGGTAAAGCCGAGCACGTTTTTATAAGGAAATTCGCGGATGATATTTTTCAAACGGAACTCAAACGGATCCATGCCAATTTCTTTGGCAATATCATCCATCAGGCGTTCTTGTGAAAACACAGCTGAAGGACGCGCAACGCCGCGATAGGTGCCAAGCGGGCATTTATTGCTGGCAAGGGCACGGAATGTGGCTTCATAGGCCTGAAAATCATAAGGCCCCGGCATCACTTTTGCCGCCATGCCCGGATCACCGGCAGCGGTAAAAGGAAATGTCGAATAGGCGCCGACATCAACACTGATATCGGCTTTCAAACCTAGTAAACGGCCATCTTCAGAGACATAGGCTTCTAGTGTGTGATCGTGATCGCGGGCATGGATGCTTGAAATCAGATGCTCACGGCGATCTTCAATCCATTTAACCGGACGGCTAACCTGCATTGCAATCCATGCAATCAGCACTTCATCAGGAAAAACCTGACCTTTGACACCAAAGCCGCCGCCAACATCAGGCGCAACCACGCGGATGCGCGATTCCGGTAAGCCCAGCTCTTCTGAAATATAAGTGCGCACGAGATGCGGCATCTGGG
>JAEWHQ010000365.1 GCA_023387715.1 Pseudomonadota bacterium
GGATTGGCAATGGCACCGCAAATGGCGGCAGCGCGTGCCGGATCAGCGACAAGACGGTCAATCGCATCGGCCAAACCTTTGGCAACATCGTCAAAGCTTTTATGGCCTTCGTCGGTTTCAATGCCGCCTTCAGGAATATAAATATTCTGCGGTGCGGTGCACATCTGACCGGAATAAAGTGACAGCGCAAAAGCCAGATTATCGGCCATGGCCTGGAAATTATCAGTGCCTGCAATGGTGATCGTGTTGATACCGGCTTCTTCAGTGAAAAGCTTAGCCTGAACAGCATTGCCACGCAGCCAGTCACCAAAAGCATTGGAACCGGTATAGTCAATCAGCTTGATATCGCTGTGTGTTGCCAGCTTGTCGGCAATCGGTGCATCGGCACGATCAACGGCCAAAAGAACGGCATCAGCTGGCAGACCTGCCTCAACAAAAACTTCGCGCAATGTTTTAACCGCAAGTGCCAATGGCAGTACAGCAGATGGATGCGGCTTGATGATCACCGGATTGCCGGTGGCAAGGCTTGCAAAAATACCCGGGAATGAATTCCACGTCGGAAATGTATTACAGCCGATAGCAAGTGAGAGACCGGAGGGAATCAGTGTCCAGTGTTTTTCAAGACGTAAAGGTGCCTGTTTGCCTTGTGGCTTTTCCCAGATAGCCTGTGCCGGAAAGCGCTGCATTTCTGCCCAGGCAGCGGCAACGGCTTCTAAGGCACGGTCTTGTGCATGCGGGCCACCGGCCTGAAAAGCCATCGGAAATGCCTGTCCGGTGGTGTTCATCACCGCATTGCCCATCAGGAAGCTTTGTGCGTTTAAACGTGCTAAAGTTTCAAGCAGCGCACCGATGCGGGTTTTCACATCAGAAGCGGCAAAAGCATCGGCAATCTTATTGGCTGCATCAATCAATGCCTGTGGTTCTGCGGCCGGATAAGTGATTCCCAATGCGTCGCCATAAGGAGAAATTTCAGCGCCGACACGGGCAGTTTCCGGGTGACCGGCAATGTCGAAAGGCTTATTGAGAAGTGCCTGATAGCTTGCTAATCCGTCGTCACGGGCAGTTTCACCATAGATCTTGCCTGACGGGACTTCCGGATATGGTGTCCAGAACTCACGGGCTAACAGTGCTGCACCAGCAGCATTGAGTGTCGGTAAATGGCGATCCCAAAACATCGTGAAAACGTTCCTCCTCGTTCTTCATATTATTATTGACCGGCCGGTCAGTTTATGCAACAAAAAAAAGAGGGCTCCACAAATATCATGGAGCAGGGAGTTGAAATATGTCGGATACGGTTCTTGTAGAGCTGGCTGATGGCGTTCTGTCTTTGACGTTGAACCGCCCTGAAAAGCTGAACTCATTTAACGAAGAAATGCACATGGCGCTGCGCGCCGGCATCCAGCGTGCGCATGATGATGTGACTGTTCGTGCAGTGCTGATTACAGGTTCGGGACGTGGTTTTTGCGCCGGACAGGATTTAGGCGATCGCGATCCGCGTAAAGGAACGCCAGCGCCGGATTTGGGCAATGCGCTCGAAACTTTTTACAATCCGACATTGCGTTTGATCCGTGCTTTGAACAAGCCGGTTATTTGCGCTGTGAATGGTGTGGCAGCCGGTGCAGGCGCGAATATTGCCATTGCATGCGATATTGTTTTTGCCGCAAAATCTGCCCGTTTTATTCAGGCCTTTTCCAAAATCGGGCTTATTCCCGATGCTGGCGGTACATTTAATCTTACCCGTATTTTGGGTGAGCCGCGCGCCAAGGCATTGACCATGTTAGCGGAGCCATTATCAGCAGAAGATGCAGCTTCTTGGGGGCTGATCTGGAAGGCTGTTGATGATGAAACATTGCTTGATGAAGCATTGGCGACAGCTCGCAAACTTGCCAAGGGTGCGACTTTCGGCCTTGGTTTGACCAAGCAGCTTATTCAGGCGTCTGCGAGTAATTCTTTGGATCAGCAGTTGGATCTGGAACGGGATGCCCAGCAAAAAGCCGGTAAAAGCGCTGACTATGCTGAAGGTGTCACGGCGTTTTTGGAAAAACGTGCCGCGGAGTTTAAGGGCAAATGAAAAAAGTTGCAGATATGACCCCGCAGGAACTGGCCGAAGCCTCCGCACAAGCCATGTGGGCAGGCGATAAAGCCAGCCAGAATTTGGGCATGGAGCTTGTCAGTGTTGCGCCGGGCGCAGCGAGTGTTGCGATGACACTCACCGAAACCATGTCGAACGGACATGGCAATTGTCACGGTGGTTTTATTTTTACACTTGCCGACAGCGCTTTTGCGTTTGCTTGCAACAGCTATAATCAGCTGGTTGTGGCGCAAAGCTGTTCGGTCAGTTTTATCAATCCGGGAAAAATCGGGGATCGGTTAACAGCCGTTGCGCGTGAAGTCTCCCGACGCGGCCGCTCAGGCATCTATGATATTCGGGTTTCCAATCAGGATGGTGAGCATATTGCAGAATTTCGCGGTTTGTCGCGCAGCGTTAAAGGAACGCATGTGCCTGAGTGAATGTCTTTGACGTGACACTCATCTGATACCGCATCAAGTTATTACCCTAGGGAGGTTATTATGACAGCGATGGCACCGGATCCCAAGATCCTTGACCCTATTGAAACTGCATCACGCGATGAAATCGAAGCGTTGCAGTTCCATCGCATGAAGCGTTCATTGAAGCATTGCTATGAAAATTCCCCGTTCTACCGCAAGCGTTTTATCGAAGCTGATGTGCATCCGGAAGAGTTGAAAACACTCTCCGACATTTCCAAATTTCCGTTTACCTATAAGCAGGACCTGCGCGACACTTATCCGTTTGGCATGTTTGCTGTGCCACAAAACAAAATTGTGCGTATTCACGGTTCATCCGGCACAACCGGCAAGCCGACTGTTGTCGGTTATTCGCAGTCCGACATTGATAACTGGGCAAATTTGATTGCCCGTTCCATTCGTGCCGGCGGCGGCCGTTCCGGTGATATGCTGCATAATGCTTATGGTTATGGTCTGTTTACCGGTGGTATCGGCGCGCATTACGGTGCGGAGCGCTTAGGCTGTACGGTTATTCCGATGTCCGGCGGACAGACCGAGCGTCAGGTAACCCTGATCAATGACTTCCGCCCGCGCATTATCATGGTGACACCGAGCTATATGCTCTCCATTCTTGATGAATTCCGCCGTCAGGGTCTTGATCCGCGTAAGAGCTCGTTGGAAATCGGTATTTTCGGTGCAGAACCATGGACAAATTCCATGCGTGAAGAAATCGAAGATGCATTCAACATGCATGCGGTTGACATTTATGGCCTTTCCGAAGTGATGGGGCCGGGTGTTGCGATGGAATGTGTGGAAACCAAAGATGGTTTGCATGTTTGGGAAGATCATTTCTATCCGGAAATTATCGATCCGGTGACTGGTGAAGTGCTGCCTGATGGTCAGGTTGGTGAATTGGTATTCACCACGCTTACCAAAGAAGCACTGCCGATGGTTCGTTACCGCACCCGCGATTTGACCCGCATTTTGCCAGGCACCGCCCGCTCAATGCGCCGCATTGAAAAAATTACCGGCCGTAGCGATGATATGATTATCCTGCGCGGGGTGAACGTGTTCCCGACCCAGATCGAAGAACAGGTTCTTAAATGCTCTGGTCTTGCACCGCATTTCCAGATCCAGCTGACCCGTACAGGTCGTATGGATTGCATGACCGTTCATGTGGAATGCACAACCGATATGACAGATGAGAATGCACGTGCTAAATCAGCTCGTGAATTGTCACATCATATTAAAAGCGTTGTTGGTGTTTCGGCACAAGTGGTCGTTAAAGACCCGAATTCAATGGTGCGCTCTGAAGGCAAAGCAAAGCGCGTTGTGGATGACCGCCCTGTTGAATAATGATCCCGATAATTTGGTCAAGTCAACTTGGCTAATTTGATATGAAAAGTTAATAATCGCATCAGGGGGCACTTTTAGCCCCCTTATCTTTTGCTGATGAAGCACGTTACTATAAGAATAAGGGGGGCAATATGTCTCGTACCAGAGCCACAGATTTTGAAGAAAAACAACGTGGTTTACTGATGAGCGCCGCGGAGGTTTTTGCAGAAGCGGGGATGGAAAAAGCATCCATGTCACTGATTGCAAAACATGCTAGTGTATCCAAGTCTTTGCTTTATCATTATTACCCAAGCAAAGAAGAATTGATTTTTGCTATCATCTCCACCCATCTGGAAGACCTTGTCGCAGCGATTGAAGAGGCTGATGATGAGAGCTTGCCACCGCAAAAACGTCTGCGCCAATTGGTCGGCACTGTGCTTGAATGCTATAAGGGAGCGGATAACGCCCATAAAGTGCAGCTGAATGCGGCATGGGCTTTGCCGGATGATAAACGCCAGCAGATTTATACGATTGAGCGCGGTATTGTTAAGCGGTTTTCGAGAGTTTTGCGCGAAATTAACCCTGATCTGGACAATGCCGAGCGCCCGCTGCTTACTCCCGTTACCATGTCGCTTTTTGGCATGATCAACTGGGTTTATATGTGGTTCAAAGACGGCGGCAAGATCACGCGTGAAGATTATGCCGATGTGGCGACAACGCTGATTTTGGAAGGTATCAAAGCCGTCCGTTAATTTTTTTATCTGGCTGAATGGTAAAAGCGGAGCGCTTGTGGGAGGCGCTCCGCTTTTTTTGCTGTTATGCAGGTGTTGCGGCCAGCGGCCATGTTTTGGCAACCATGGTGAGAACATCATATTGCGCAACAACGTCATCACGTTGATTGGTGACGCGGCAATCCCAGCGCACTTCGCCATGCTGGCTGTTCATGCGTGGATTGATTTGCTTACAGGTGAGGCGCACCTGCAATGTGTCACCGAAATAAACCGGCACGAGGAAACGCAGATTATCCACGCCGTAATTGGCAAGAACCGGCCCTGCATCAGGATGGACGAAAAGCCCGGCCGCAAAGCTTGCAATCAGATAGCCGTGTGCCACGCGCTCATCAAAGAACGGATTGGCTTTGGCGGCTTCACTATCCATATGCGCATAGAAAGTATCACCGGTGAAATGAGCAAAATGCTCAACATCTTCCAAAGTGATGGTGCGTTTTTCAGTAACCAGCTGATCGCCGATTTTAAGCTCTGCCAATGATTTGCGGAACGGATGTTCGCCCTGATAGCTTGGTGCGCCTTCAATCCAGCGTCCGGTGACAGCTGATAGCAGGGTAGGAGAGCCCTGAATAGCGGTGCGCTGCATGAAATGTTTGACGCCACGAATGCCGCCCATTTCTTCGCCACCGCCTGCACGACCCGGCCCGCCATGAATAAGACCGGCAAGCGGTGAACCATGGCCGGTGGATGATTTGGCAGTATCACGATTGCCAATCATCACACGGCCATGCCACGCAGCGACACCGAGAACGGCTTTCTCGGCAGTCTTGGGATCATTGGTGAAAACGGATGAAACGAGCGAGCCTTTACCTTTTCGAGCAAGCGCGATGGCTTCATCAAGATCATCATAAGCCATAACAGTTGAAACAGGGCCAAAGGCTTCCACATCGTGGATGGCTTCTGCTTCAAACGGCTTGTCAGCATAAAGCAGAACCGGATTGAGGAAGGCGCCTTTTTCCGGGTCACCAGAAGTAACATTGACCTGATCCGGACTGCCCGCAACGATGCTGGCACCTTTTTGCAGTTCAATAATGCGTTCACGCACTTCCACACGCTGATCAAGGCTTGCCAGTGCGCCCATGCGGGTGGTTTCTGCGCCAGGCAAACCAACAGCGGTTTTGCCCAGACGCTCACGCAGCGCATCAATCAATGCATCAACTTGCGCACGCGGGGCGATAACACGGCGAATGGCGGTGCATTTCTGCCCTGCCTTCGAGGTCATTTCGCGTGCGACTTCCTTGACGAAAAGATCAAATTCCGTTGTGCCGGCAACTGCATCTTCGCCCAAAATCGAGGCGTTCAGACTGTCGGCTTCCATGGTGAAGCGGGTGGAATTTGCAACAATTGCCGGATGGTTTTTCAACATACGGCCAACCTTGGCCGAACCTGTGAACGTTACCGCATCCTGTTCGGTGACATGGTCAAGCATATTGCCGACCGAACCACAGATCAGCTGCAAAGCACCTTCCGGCAGAATACCGCTTTCGATAATGCGGCGTACCATCAGCTCGGTCAGATAGGCGGTCTGGCTGGCAGGTTTAACAATGCAAGGCACACCGGCAATGAGCGTTGGTGCGATTTTTTCCAACATGCCCCAGATCGGGAAGTTGTAAGCATTGATATGGACGGCCACGCCTTGAAGCGGGGTGAGAATATGCTGGCCTAAAAAGCTGCCATCGCGTGAAAGCGGCTCAATATCACCTTCGGTGAGCACGCGGGTGTTTGGCAGTTCACGGCGACCCTTTGATGAGAAGGTCAGCATCGTGCCGATACCGCCTTCAATATCGACCCAGGCGTCAGGGCGAGTGGCACCGGTATGCAGGCTTTCAGTGTAGAACTCTTCTTTTTGCGTCATCAGCAGCTGGCCAAGTTCCTTGAGCAGCTGGGCGCGTTCGTGGAAGGTCATTGCTTGTAGTTTTGGTGCAGCAACTTTGCGGCCATAATCCAAAACATCGGCAAAATTAATGCCGGTTGAATCGATCTGTGCAACCGGTGCGCCTGTTGCGGCATCGAGAAGTGTCTGACCTTCTTTGGTGCCTGCGACCCAGCTGCCATAGACATAGCTTTCAAGGCGGCGAGGCTGAACAGCCGTATTGCTCATTCCATTTCCTTCCAAATTCTTCATGGGGGCGGGGCGCTGTGAAAGCGCCCTTATCAAAGACCAAGCGCTGCCAGCGTCTTGCTGCATTCAGCATTCCACTGCGCCAGTAAATCTTTGTTAGAGCTATGGCGCAGGCCAAAGCGGCTTAAAATTTCAAAGCGATCTGAATTCGGATCACCAAAACCGGCTGCCACGCGAGGAAGCCAGTAAGAAACCGACTTTTTCGCTTCTGCGCGGCCTTCTTCGGTGGTGACGATTTCGGTCAAACCTTCTAGGCCAAGCTGCATATGGCGGGTTTCACGCGGGGCAATTTCGCGGAAAACTTCAGCCAGCGGCGCATAGGAAATGCGGGTAAGCTCGGTCATCAAAACACTGGTTGATAAGCCTTGCAGCACATTCATTACCACCGCATCAGTCCAGCTGATGATCGGGTAATGAAAAACCGAAACGCGCATATCGCCTTCTTTACGCACCTGACCTAAATCGCTGTCGCGCTCAACACGCGCTGCCCAGTCATATTGGGATTGGTAGCGGCGTTTGTCGGTGCCGAAATCGCCCATAATGTTTAACACACGTTCAGCGTGATCGGCTTTTTCAAGCGTGATGCGGCTGGCTGCGATGCGTTCTTTAATGGCAGGGGCAAAGTTGATGGAGGAGGCAAAACCGGCAGATGCTGCCAATTCGCTGTCGATGAAGCTCGACATTATACGCATCAGCTCGCCGCGATAACGCGCTGGCACATTGTTTGGTGCGGTTAAAACACCGCCTTTTGCCAGATAGTCTTCAATATTCATCAGATCAGTCATGGCATGTTCCTTTATTCGTCGTAAGAGACGACAACGCGGTCGCTGAGCACGGAAGCCTGACAAGAAAGCACATAGCCTGCACGCACTTCGTAATCTTCGAGCGCATGGTTGACGGCCATTTCCACTTCACCTTCCAGCACTTTACAGCGGCAAGTGGAGCAGACACCGGCTTTACAGGAATAAGGCGCATCGAGATTATTGGCGAGCGCCGCATCCAGAATAGTGTCACCATTACGCTGCATTTCGAAATTGCGCGTGGTGCCGTCAAGGGTAAGGGTTGCCTGCACACCGGCACTGCTTGTAACCGCTTGTTTAGAAACAGTACGCTGTTTGGCGC
>JAEWHQ010000340.1 GCA_023387715.1 Pseudomonadota bacterium
CTGTGCCACCGGTCGATTCCGCGCAGGATATCCGCTCCGAAATGCTTTCCATTATGAGCGAAATGGGCATCACGGTTGAAAAGCATCACCATGAAGTCGCTGCTGCCCAGCACGAACTCGGTTTGAAATTCGACACACTCGTGCGTAATGCCGATAAGATGCAGATCCATAAATATGTCGTGCATCAGGTTGCCAATTCTTACGGTAAAACCGCTACATTCATGCCGAAACCGGTTTTTGGTGAAAGCGGCTCAGGTATGCATGTGCATTTGTCGATCTGGAAAGATGGCAAGCCGACATTTGCCGGTAATGAATATGCAGGTCTTTCAGAAACCTGCCTCTATTTCATCGGCGGCATCATCAAACATGCTAAAGCGATCAACGCATTCAGCAACCCTTCAACCAATTCTTACAAGCGTTTGGTGCCGGGCTATGAAGCGCCTGTTCTGTTGGCTTATTCTGCACGTAACCGCTCCGCTTCTTGCCGTATTCCGTTTGGTTCTTCACCGAAATCCAAGCGCGTTGAAGTGCGTTATCCTGATCCGTCAGCAAACCCATATCTCTGCTTCGCAGCCTTGTTGATGGCTGGTCTTGACGGTATCAAGAACAAAATTCACCCAGGCCAGCCAATGGATAAAGATCTTTATGATCTGCCAGCCAAAGAGCTGAAAGAAATCCCGACTGTTTGCGCTTCTTTGCGTGAGGCATTGGAAAGCCTTGATAAGGATCGTGAATTCCTGAAAGCCGGTGGTGTTTTTGAAGACGAACAGATCGACAGCTTCATTGAACTGAAAATGGCTGAAGTGATGCGCTATGAAATGACCCCGCATCCGGTCGAATTTGATATGTATTACTCTTGCTAATTAATACTAAAAAGCCCCGATGAAAATCGGGGCTTTTTCAATTAAATCATATAGTTATAAAAATAACCTAATATTATGATATAGCCTTCAAAAGTGCGTCAGCGGCAAACATTTCCGCAGAACGTTTATTGCGGCGCCAGACGGCTTCCTCGTCTTCGCCCCAGTTCTCGATGGTCCAATCTTCATCCAGATGCGCCAGTTTCCATGCTTCTTCAGCTGTTAAGTGCTGCTTATAAATCGCAAGCGAGAGCAAGGCAGAACCGGTTAAGGTGGTGAATGTATGCAGGATTGCCAGTGTCACCGGATCATTGGCACTTGATAAATGCACACCAAAGGCAGCAATCGCCTCGCGTGGTTGTTCGACATGCATCACACCTTCAGCAAGATTGAAGCGTGCGCCCAAGCTTTGCGCCCAGTCGATCAACGGATCCCACTGATTGGTCTGACGATCAACCAGTTCCTGCGGGCTATCGGCACGGTAAAACAACATATCGCAGGATGCAAAGCGCAGGATATCCTCAAAGACAGCCTGACTATCCAATGCGATACCATCAATCGCTGTATTGACCAGACGGGTAACCGGCATGGTTTCGGCGTTGACCACTTCCTTTTGCGCCTCAAACTCGTCAGCAATAAGCTGTGCGGCTGCGCGTGTGGTGAGCACTAAAGGCTGGCGCGCCGGTGTGCGAACCAGTTTGCCGTCGAGTTGCACGGTAAAGCCACCGTCGGCTTCGACCACTTCCGCTTTTTCATAAAAACGTTTCGGCAATGGTGCTTTCATCTGAATTTGGGCGCGGCGCACCGGATCAGGATCAGAAAGTGTTGGCCCTGCTTCAAGGTCAGATAAAATATCGCGCATATTTAAGTTCCGTCTTTAAGTGAATATATTTGCCGCTTCAAAAGCGTGTTCAAGATGCAGCTTTATGGCTGCCTGATTTAACTGGCCGGTTGATGATAATCAGCCCCAAGGCGATTAAAACCAGAGCCACAAAAATTTTCCAGCCCAATGCTTCGCCCAATAACAGCCCGCTCATGAGAACACCAAATGCCGGCGTGAGGAAGGCGAAATTGGAAAGTTTCGAGACAGGGTAGCGTCGCAACATCCAAAACCAAAGCGGGTAAGTGAAAGCAACAACAAAAACCGACTGGAAGAGAAACGCAATGACAGACCACATATCAGGCGAACGAATGAGCGAACCGCTCAAAGCCATGAAAGGTAAAGGTACCAGAGAGGCCACTGCCAGCTGATAAAGCAAAACCTTTTCAGGCGCTGCGCGGGTAAGCGCGCTGCGTTTAATGACAATATTGGTCATGCCCCACATAATGCCGCCCGCAAGCGCCATCAGATCGCCGATATAAGCATAGGCGCCGACACTGGAGACACGGTCGGAAAACACCAGAAAAACACCGCCAAAGGCAATCAGCATGCCGATAACAGCCTGTAGGGACATGCGCTCGCCAAGCAGAAAATGGCTGCCGATGGCGACCCAAAACGGCATCATATTCATCATCAATGTCACGCGGCCGACATTGGTGTAGTCCATCGCCATAAAGATGAGGACAAATTCACTGCCAAACAGAAGGCCTGCCAGAATGCCCGGCCAGAACGTGCCGTCTTTGTTAAAGAGCGGTACTTTCTTATATTGGCACCACATGAAGACCAGCAGACCGCCTAAGATCGAACGGCCGCTCGCCATCAACATGGGGTTAAAACCCTGATTGCCTATTTTGATGGCAACCTGATTGAGCCCCCATGTAAACATGAGAAACAGCACAAGCGCGAGCGCCACACCATCAAAGGGTGCAGGCTGCATATTGGGAGCTGGCGATATTGTGCCAATCTTTGTGCCTGTGCCGTTTGCTGACATTGGGCTTAATCTTCCGCGTTTTCCATATCGAAGCTAAGCAGGTTCCATGTCTGCACCATATGGGGCGGCAACGGTGCTGTGACATCCAAAGTTCCGCCGGAAGGGTTGGGAATACGGATGCGGCGTGCGTGCAGGTGCAATTTATTTTGAATACCGCCCGGGAATTCCCAGTTCGTATCGGCTTCAAAATATTTAGGATCCCCGATGATCGGATGTCCGATATAGGCTGCGTGAACACGCAACTGGTGCGTACGGCCGGTATATGGTTCCATTTCCAGCCATGTCAGGCCGTTACCGGCCTTTTCAATGATGCGGTAAAATGAAACTGCGTGGTCTGAATCCGGCTCACCATGTTTGCAAACGCGCATTTTATCGCCGTCAGGCGTGGTTTCTTTCACCAGCCATGTGGAGATTTTATCTTCCTTTTTGCGTGGCAAACCTTTGACCAAAGCCCAATAGGTCTTTTTAGTATCGCGCTCACGGAAGGCAGCGGTTAATGACTGCGCCGCGCCGCGCGTTTTGGCTACCACTAAAACGCCGGACGTATCTTTATCGAGACGGTGTACCAGACGTGGTTTCTCACCACGCTTGTTGCGCCATGCTTCCAGCATACCATCAACGTGGCGGGTGAGGCCAGAGCCGCCCTGCACTGCCAGACCTGCCGGCTTGTTGAAAACATAAACCTTTGGATCTTCATAAAGCAGCATCTGCTTGAGCACATCGCTGTCGCTCTGGCTGCGGATGCTTTTGCCGGTCAGTCCTGATGTTTCGGTTTTATCTTCCAGCCCCAGCGGCGGGATACGGATGGATTGTCCGCCTTGTAAACGGCTGTCGCTTTTTGCACGACCGCCATTCACGCGAATCTGGCCGGAGCGAAGCAATTTTTGCAAATGCCCAAAGCCCAATCCTGGATAATAAATCTTCATCCAGCGATCGAGTCGCATTCCTGTTTCATCCGCGGCAACGGTTTTAATTTCTACGCCAGCCATAAGCTTAACCCAATTTTGTAATGCAAAGGCTGCTTGAAAAAGCATATGCGCTTTGCTTGGCGCCATTCATCATATGGCGCATTGCATCATTTGTTGTTTTAAGCTCCTAGCACTGCTTTGCGCATCTTGCGAGTTAAGAATTGGAAACTTGGCTCAAAGAACACCAAAATTTAACGTTTCTATCACGCAGCATTACAGTCCGTTGTAATTTATGGTTGAAATGGCCACTTTCATGCCATTCTTGAAACCCAACTCTATTGTGTAAATTTCGCAAAAGTCCCATCTCATGGCAGGTGCAGCAAATTGTGAATGCAATAGCCACACATGCCAGCATGCCTGATGAATGGCCGGAGTTGAACTGTGACATTATTAAAACTTTATTGGCGCTCCATGACCTATCTGGCCGCTGAAAAGCGCGCCACAATCATTATGTGTATTGCCAGCACACTGGTTGCACTGGTGACACTGGCCGAACCGATTTTGTTCGGGCGGGTGATTGAAGCTATATCGGAACGCGCCAATGTCGTCACACAACTGGCCATGTGGGCAGCTCTTGGTATTTTCAATATTATCGCGGTGGTTTTTGTTGCGCGTGGTGCAGACCGGCTCGCTCATCGCCGCCGCCTCAGCGTTCTGACGGAATCTTATGAGCGCATCATCACCATGCCGCTTGCATGGCACCAGAAGCGCGGCACATCGCACGCCTTGCACACACTTATTCGTGCAACAGATTCTCTCTTTACATTGTGGCTTGAGTTCTTACGTCAGCATTTAACCACCGTTGTTGCCCTCACCGCCCTTATTCCGCTTGCCATGCAAATGGACGTGCGCATGTCGCTTGTTCTTGTGGTGCTCGGCGTTATTTATGTGATGATCGGTCAATTGGTTATGCGTAAGACCAAAGATGGTCAGACAGCCGTTGAAAAACATCATCACCGCGTTTTTGAACATGTCAGCGACACGATCAGCAATGTGTCTGTGGTGCAGAGTTTTAATCGTATCACCACCGAAGCTGAAAACTTGCGCAAATATGCAGCCGACTTACAAAAAGCACAAAATCCGGTGTTGAATTGGTGGGCCTTGGCAAGCGGTCTCAACCGCATGGCATCTACTATTTCGATGGTGATTGTGCTGTTACTTGGTGCTTATTTTGTCTCCAAAGGTCAGCTGCGCGTGGGTGAAGTCATTGCCTTTATCGGCTTTGCCCAGCTGATGATCGGTCGTCTTGACCAGATCAGTGCCTTTATCAATCAGACCGTTTCAGCGCGCGCCAAGCTTGAAGAATTTTTCGAGATGGAAGATGCCACTGCTGACCGTTATGAGCCGGAAGATGCGCTGGAACTTAAAGATGTCACCGGCGAGATCATTTTTGACAATGTCACTTACGAGTTCCCAAATTCCGGTCAGGGCGTTTATGATATTTCTTTTGCTGTGAAACCTGGGCAGACCGTTGCTATTGTCGGCCCGACAGGTGCCGGTAAAACAACACTGATTAATCTGTTGCAACGTGTTCATGAACCTGCTGCCGGTCGCATAACTATTGATGGTCATGATACACGTTTGGTTAGCCGCAATTCTCTTCGTCATTCCATTGCAACCGTGTTTCAGGATGCAGGTCTCTTTAATCGCTCGATTGAAGAAAATATCCGTATCGGCTGTAAAGATGCTGATAATGATGCTGTGCACGGTGCTTCCAAAGCAGCGGCTGCGCATGAGTTCATTTTGTCGAAAAGTGAAGGCTATGACACCAAAATCGGTGAGCGCGGCTCTAATCTTTCCGGTGGTGAGCGCCAGCGTCTGGCCATTGCCCGTGCAATCTTGAAAGATGCGCCGATCTTGGTGCTGGATGAAGCCACCTCTGCTTTGGACGTGGAAACTGAGGCAAAAGTTAAAAAAGCCATTGATGATTTGAGTGAAGGTCGCACAACCTTCATCATCGCGCACCGTTTATCGACTGTACGCTCAGCAGATCAGGTGTTGTTCCTTGATAAAGGTCATGTTGTGGAGCGCGGCAGCTTTGATGAACTGGCTGCGAAAAACGGCCGCTTTGCTGCACTGCTTCGCGCCGGTGGACTGATGGCATCCGATGATGAGGGCACGGAAAAAGATGCATCTAGCAGCAATGTGATGCCCTTTCCCGTCAAGGAAGTATCTGCTTAAAAAATGATATAAAAAAAGCCCCGATTTTCGGGGCTTTTTAGTGCTCATGATTTAATTAAAAACTCGATCTGCATGCCGTCATAGGCAGGCTCCACATGTTCCGGCACTTGGGCAGAGACAGTTTCATAATCGAGCGGAATATGCATATGAGTCAAAATTGCCCGTTTTGGCTGCAAACGCTCAATCCATTCCAGTGCTTCTTCCAATGAAAAATGGCTGGCATGGCGGCGATATTGCAGCGCATCAATAATCAGCAAATCCAGATTTTTCAGCTTTTCTGGGCTGCCTTCCGGAAAAGCACTGACATCAGTGCAATAGGCCACATCACCGATACGGAAACCTAGGCTTTCAATATCGCCATGACGCTGTGACAATGGCTGAAAACTGATAGTGCCACCTGCCCCGCTAATGCTGAAAGATGTTTCATTATCAATTTCATTGGCTTTCAAAATCGGCGGATAATTGGAGCCTTTGGGCGTCACAAAGCAATAGCCGAAGCTTTCATCAAGCCGCGCCTGCGTGGTGGCAGTCGCATAAATATCCATCAATGCCTGATTATCGGTCACATAGGTGCGCAGGTCATCAATGCCGTGGATGTGGTCTGCATGAGCATGGGTATAAAGCACCGCATCAAGTTTGGTAACTTTCGCATCAATCATTTGTGCGCGAAAATCCGGCCCCGTGTCGATCACCACCACCGTCTTGTCGCCTGACGGGCTGATACGCTCAACCAGCAGCGACGCACGTCTGCGGTTGTTTTTCGGGTTTAGCGGATCACATGCGCCCCAATCGCCGTTGATGCGTGGCACGCCAGGTGATGAGCCGCAGCCCAAAATGGTCAAGCGCAGAGTTGATGCGTCGCTCATAGAGCCTCCTCTTAGATTTTAATCTAAAGGCATTGGCTTGCCCGGCCTTCAGATTGAAGGACGGGGCATTTTGGAAAACAGACGGAAGACATTGTCACTGGTGATTTTGGCAATTTCTTCTGATGAAACACCAATGACATCAGCCAGCACATCTGCCGTATGTTTGACAAAGGACGGCTCATTGCGTTTGCCGCGATGCGGCATTGGCGCCAAATAAGGTGCATCCGTTTCCACCAGCAAACGATCATGCGGAACAATCTTTGCGGCTTCACGAATTTCAGCCGAATTTTTGAAGGTAATAATGCCCGAAAACGACACATAACCGCCAAGCTCTACACCTGTACGCGCCAGTTCGATGCCGGATGAAAAGCAATGCAGAATAAACGGAAACGCACCTTTGGCGGTTTCATCACGCAAAATCTGCGCCATATCATCATCGGCACTGCGCGCATGGATGACCAGTGGCAATTGGGTGCGGCGTGATGCTTCAATATGGGTGACCAGGCCTTGGCGCTGTGCTTCCGGCGTTGAATAATCATAATGATAATCTAAGCCAGCCTCGCCGATTGCCACGACTTTTGCGTGCTGCGCCAGCTCAACAAGTTGATCAGCCGTCACATCAAGTTCTTCATGGGCATTGTTGGGATGGGTGCCGACAGAGCAATAAACTTCGTCATATTTTTCAACCAGAGCCAAAATCTGATCGAACTTTTTAACCCGTGTTGAAATCGTTACCATACGGCGCACGCCATTGTCGAAGGCGCGCTGCATGATAGCCTCGCGCTCTTCGTCAAAGTCGGCAAAATCCAAATGGCAATGGCTGTCGACCAGCAAAGGCAACTGGATTTTACCTGTATTCATCTCATTGGCAGACATCAGACAATCACAATCCGTCTTCTGTTTCCACATAGCGCGGGAAAATCGGCTGAGGAGCAGGCAATGGCGCACCGCTGACCAATGGATGGGCAGCAATATCAGCAAAATTGCGCTGATCTTCTTGAATTGCCAGCACATCCAACAGCTTGGCGGCAGATTCAGGAATGAAGGCCTGTGTCATGATGCCAACGCGGCGCAGAATTTCCGCCGTTACATAAAGAACGGTTTCCATGCGTGCCGGATCGGTTTTACGCAGCGCCCAAGGTTCCTGACCGGCAAAATAGCGGTTGGCTTCAGCAACAACGCCGAAAATTGCCGCCAATGCATGGTGGATACCTTCCTGCATCATCTGCTTGCGCGCAGTTGCAAGCGCTGCATCAGCCATATCAAGAATGGCTTTATCATCGGCGCTGAATTCACCGGCAGTCGGCACTTTGGCTTCACAGTTCTTGGCGATCATCGACAATGAGCGCTGTGCCAGATTGCCCAGATCATTGGCCAAATCCGCATTGGTGCGGTTGACGATTGCTTCATGGCTATAGCTGCCATCCTGACCGAAAGGTACTTCACGCAGCAAGAAATAGCGCAACTGATCAAGGCCGTAGCGCTCGACCAAACCCTGCGGATCAATCACATTGCCGAGTGACTTCGACATTTTTTCACCGCGGTTAAACAAGAAACCATGGGCGAAAACGCGTTTCGGCAATTCGATACCGGCAGACATCAAGAATGCTGGCCAGTAAACCGCATGGAAGCGCAGGATATCTTTACCGATAATATGAGCATTGGCTGGCCAGAAGCCTGCTTTATCAGTGGTCATATCCGGATAGCCAAGCGCTGTAATATAGTTAGTCAGCGCATCAACCCACACATACATGACGTGTTTTTCATCGCCCGGCACCGGAATACCCCAGTCAAAGGTGGTGCGGGAAATGGACAGGTCTTTTAAGCCCGATTTGACGAATGAAATCACTTCATTGCGACGCTCGGACGGCATAATAAAATCTGGCTGGCTTTCATAAAGCGCAAGCAATTTGTCCTGATAAGCAGAGAGTTTGAAGAAATAGCTTTCTTCTTCCACCCACTCAACCGGTGTGCCCTGCGGGCCATAACGGACATTGTCGGCACGAACTTCGGTTTCTTCTTCGCCGTAATAGGCTTCATCACGAACCGAATACCAGCCGGCATAGCCGCCCTTGTAAATATCACCATTGGCCTGCATTGCTGACCAGATATGCTGACAGGCTTTATAATGGCGCTCTTCAGAGGTGCGGATATATTCGTCATGGGACGAATTCAGATAAACCGCCATTTTCTGAAATTCAGCCGTATTTCTGTCAGCCAGCTCGCGCGGGGTAATTCCCTCTTTGCGCGCGCTCTGAAACATCTTGATACCGTGCTCATCAGCGCCGGTCAGAAAGTGAACATCCTTACCGTCAAGGCGCTGAAAACGAGCTAATGCATCGGTAGCAATCAGTTCATAAGCATGACCGATATGCGGTTTACCATTAGGATACGCGATGGCAGTGGTGATATAATATTTTTCGCGGTTCATAACTTCACATTACTTCGTTTCAAATCTTGTTAAATGTGACATATCCTATGTCAAAGGCTCTGTCACTTAATCTTATAAGTGCGGACTAAAATCACATCGCACCCATAAGGTCGCCATGCGTGGCGAGGTGTGTTTTTTGTAAAACAAGCATGACGGCTTGTTTGCGGTCAAGATTATAAGTCATTGTTTCGGCTGCTTCATCAGAGATTTTATGCCAGAAACGCGACCAGGCATCTGCCGCCCCTACAAAACCATCCTGAGCATATTTACAGGCCTTTGCAGCAATCAGATTGAGCATGTGCTCCATAAATAAATGATACTGCACTTCCGCTTCACGGCCGGTTAAAACCTGCGCCAGATTTTGTGCTTTCGGCACATCAAAAATAGGTGCGGCCAAAATTGCATCGGCCGTATCTGCAATTTCAAGCCCACCATTGGCCGCCATCAGCAGGGCACGTCGCACACTGCCTTCCGAACGCGCAAGCAGCGACTGCATATAATCAGCATTGCCTGTATCTAGGCCAACATGAGAGCCGATACGGCTTAATGTTTCACGCATAGAGCCATTATCAAGCGGCTTGAAACGCAAAGCCTGACAACGCGAACGGATCGTTGGCAGCAATCGTCCGGCAGAATGCGAAATCAGGATAAACAAAGCCTTTGCCGGTGGTTCTTCCAGCGTTTTAAGCAAGGCATTGGCTGCGTTGCGGTTCATATCATCCGCCGGATCAATGATAACAATACGCCAGCCATCATCTGACGCAGTACGCGTTAAAAAATGCGTTACCTTGCGGATTTCATCAACCGTAATCACGGTGCGGAATTTGCTGGCTTTCTGATCAAATGGCCGGCTGATATGCAAAACAGCCGGATGCATGCCGCCCGCAATCTGGCGATAAAGCGGGGTGGTATAATCCGGTTTATTTAAGTGCAGAGGGGCGTGTGCCGCTTGCGGATATTGTAAAATATGCCCTGCCAGCCGGAAGGCAAATGTGGCCTTGCCGATACCCTGCGGCCCTTCCAGCAATAGCGCATGATGCATGCGCCCGCTTTTATAGGCCTGCACTAGAAACTCGACATTATCCTGATGACCAGTCAGAAAGTCATTGGCAGATGGTGCCGGAATACCTTCAATCGTATCATAGGTCGGCGGACTGACTATATCATTGATCATCTGCCACCCTCTTGAAATTTTTTGTTTTCAGTAAAGCTGCGACCTGAGCAATAATATCCTGACTTATGGCTTCCAAAGGCCTGTCCGCATCAATCACTTTGCAGCGTTCAGGCTCATCGGCAGCAATTGCAAGGAAAGCTTTTCGGCGTGCTTCTTGTGTAAAAATCTGTTCTTTTTCAAAGCGATCCGCTGTTTCGTTACCACGACGCTTTACCGCGCGCGCCATACCTTTTTCCGCCGGAATATCCAGAATAAAGGTCATATCCGGTTTGACACCATCAATAGAAACGCGCTCCAGATTCGCCATAAAACCGGCATCCAGATTACCGGTTACACCC
>JAEWHQ010000366.1 GCA_023387715.1 Pseudomonadota bacterium
GTGCAAGCCTGTGCAAGATTGCTGCTGTTTTGTCGGAAGTGCTTTTTATATCTTTCATGGTTAAACAATCGCGTGATCATCAGTATGCGGCTTTAGCGGCATATCATCATGGGGCGTGACTGTCTGGCGCTCTATCATACGATGCACAATCGGAGGTTTTTCTCCGCGATGCAGGGCTTTCAACCGTTCCCAGATTTCAGCGTCGGCTTGTGTGCGGCGTTGGTTATGGCGTACATATTCCACCCATGTTGGCACATGGTAGCTTTCTGTCCATGTTTCCGGATGTTCCAGATCACGTAACAACGCCCATTGCTGCGCACCATCACGAATGCGCACACGGCGTCTGTCGGCCATCAGACTTAAAAATTGGGTGACGTCATTCTGGTCGATTTTATAGTCGATCATAATCATGATCGGGCCACTGCGGGAACGGATGTCGAGCTTGAGTTCCGGCTCGTTAAAACGGTTGAGCGGGTCAAGATTAAGTGCATCAAACTCTGGCAGTTTGAACATCAGGCCAACCGCAGCACCACCAATCAGCACAATACCTGCGATAATGAGCGACAGGTCAACGCCGTGAGATTCAGCGATAGAACCCCATATCCAGCTGCCTGTTGCCATGCCGCCGAAGGTTGCGGTTTGGTAAAGTGCCAATGCACGGCCAACCACCCAGCGCGGGGTTGAAAGCTGCACTGTGACATTGAACAGCGACAGGGCAAGAACCCATGAAACACCGGCAGGTAAAAGCAGTAACCAGCTCAGCCAGAATTGTGTGCTGAGGCCTAAGCAAATGCAGCTTGCAGCAAACATTAAAAATGCCAGACGCACGATCCATTCATTGTTCATCACTTCGCGCAAGCGCGCACTTAGCATCGCGCCACCAATTGCACCAAGGCCAAAGGCACCAAGCATCATACCATAGGTAAATGCGTTACCGGCAACGAGATCACGCGCAACAATTGGCAAAAGCGCCAGAATGGCAATGCCGGAAAGGCCGAATAAAAAGCCGCGAAACATAACCTTCAAAAGGTTTGGCGACATTGACACATAACGAAGACCCGCGGCAATGGCGCGGCCAAAGGATTCACGCGGCAAGGTATTTTGTGACTTTGGCGGTTGCCAACGCCAAAGCGCAAATAGCAATGTAATATAGCTGAAAGCATTGATGATGAAGGCCATCGCCGCACCGGCAGCAGCAACAATCAAACCACCAATGGCCGGGCCAACACTGCGCATCAGGTTGAAACCCATACTGTTAAGCGCAACAGCTGCGGGCAAATCTTCGCGCGGAACAATATCGCCCATCGATGCCTGCCAAGATGGGTTATGCAGTGCGCCGCCACAACCGATCAGAAAGGTAAAGCTTAATAACAGCCATGGGGTCAGAAGATTAAAATAAGCAAAAACCGCGAGTGCTAAAGACACCATCAGCATTAAAGATTGCGCGGTAAGCATAATGCGGCGGCGGTCGTAATTATCGGCCAGCGCACCGGCTGCAAGAGAAAACACCATAACCGGCAAAGTGGTGGAAGCTTGTACCAACGCAACCATATCTTGCGAGGTTGCAATGGTTGTCATCATCCAGCCGGCACCCACCGCCTGAATAAGCCCGCCAAGATTGGAAACCAGCGTCGCAGACCAAAGGGCCCGGAAGGTTTTGTGCTGGAACGGAGCAAGGGGCGAAGCTCTTTGCGGCACGGCTGGTGCCTCCTCTTTCATGCGCGGTTTTATAAGGAATAGGTGAGTTTGCCACAGGCGGCAAGGCGCTTAAGGCAATATGTGCGAAGACTATTTTAAAAGGCACGCAACATGGTTTATTTTTAGTTAATTATGGGTGTTGTATTTATGGGCGATGCTTGCTACGTCCGAAGATGGAACAGGTTCTGCTTATAAAAAGCAGATGAAAAGGGAACACGGTGCGAATTCTCAATCATGTGATTTGAAGAATCCTATTCCGTGGCTGCCCCCGCAACTGTAACCGGCGAGCGATCTTTCCTGAAATGCTTGAATTTTGGCATTTCGAACCACTGATGGCGTTGAACCATTGGGAAGGTGAAAGAGGCGCGAAGACCCGGAAGTCAGGAGACCTGCCTTTTCCGGTCACCCATGCACGGATACGGGGTGTGTCCATGCGCGGTCGTCCGTGGCGGTGACATTGAACAAATGTTGCCGTGCGTCCGGATGAAATTTTCCTGACAACCGGTTGGTTATTTCGAAAGGCTGGTTTGGCTTTTCGCAAGCGTTGTTGAGGAACGTGCATGTTTAGAAAAGTTGTTTTGCTCAGCGGTGTGGCTGCCAGTGCAATGGTTGTGTTGTCCGGGGGGGCTCAGGCACAAGGGGCACAGAATGAAAATGGTGAGATTGTTTTAAAAACCATTACGGTGACCACGCCTTTGCGTCGTGAAAGTGCTTTGGAACGCTCAACCTCGTCCGTAACGGTTATTGGCGAAAAAGACATTGAACAATCAGCCGCGCCCGATCTGCAATCATTGCTGAAAACCTATGCCAGCGTAACCATGGTAGCGAATGGCGGGCAAGGGGCAACTTCGGGTGTGTCTTTGCGCGGGTTTTCATCCAGCCAGACCCTTGTGCTGGTCAATGGTGTGCGTATCGGCTCGGCTACATCCGGCACACCAAATCTTTCCAGTATCCCATTGGCATCAATTGAGCGGATTGAAATCGCCAAAGGCGGACATTCGGCACAATATGGTGCGGATGCGATGGGCGGTATTATTAATATCATCACCAAACAGGGTGGTGCGTGTGAAAACGGCAAATCCTATTGCGGTTCATGGACAACGGGCGTGACCCATCCTTGGGGTGGTTTTGCTTCCGGAAATATTTCCGGCAAAGCGGAAAACGGCATTGAATATGGTTTGGGTGCCAGTATTCTTGGCACGCAAGGCTATGATTTTACTACAGCGCCGATAGAAAACGATCGTGACGGTTTCCTGCAAGGAAGCGTCAATCTGTCTTTGGCCAAGGATGTTGAATGGGGACGGGTTTATGTTGACGGGCTTTATACCCGTGGTCGCAATCATTATGATGGCTATAACACAACAGCGCCTGACAGTGCCGATACGCATAATTTCTCTGGCCGTTTTGGCACACGTATTGATCACAGTGATGATTGGTTCTCGACCATTGAGCTGACGAGCTCATTGGATAAAGCAAAACAATTCCGTGCTTCAAAAAAAGGAGATACATACAAAACAGAACGTTATGGTGTTTTTGTGTCTACACAGAAGGCATTTAGTACAGACAAAGTTGACCATATAATTGTTGCTGGTGGTGAATTTTATCATGAAAAAGTAGCCGGTGCCGCATATGCAAAATCCCAAAGAGACATTAGCGCTCTGTTCGCACAGTACTCAATTGATTATGCGAACCTTTTGATTGATGCAGGGGTACGTTATGATCACAATCAGCAGTTTGGCGATAAAACGACTTATAATATTGGAGCCAGCTATGAGATCGAGCCAGAGTTAATCTTGCGGACATCATATGCAACAGGTTTTCGTGCGCCTACCTTTAATGATCTTTATTTCCCGGGTTCGGGAAATCCAGATTTGAAACCAGAAACGTCTAAGTCATTTGAGATCGGTTTGAATTGGCACATTAGTCAGCAAACAAGTTTTGACATTGTAGTGTATCAAAATAACGCTAAAAATCAGATTATTTGGCAGCCAATTACAGCAGATGAAAATAGTTCGTGGGCACCTTATAATGTGACATCTCGTACGCGAGGTGTCGAAGCCTCTCTTTCTCATCAGTTTGATGAGGCTTGGGCTGTTAAGGCGAGCGTTGATTTACGGAAGCCTATTAATAAAGAAAGATTTGATCCGAATAGCCCAAATGGTGACGATTATAATGGTAAATATATGCCTAATGCGGATCGTTTTAAAGCAAGTGGTGAGTTAAGTTATCGCCCAGATGAAAACCTTGATCTGATAACTCGCGTTCTTTATGGTTCATCACGTTATTCTAATGCGGCTAATACTAAGAAACTTAGTGACTATATAACTGCAGATTTTGTAGCTGTTTATGCTTTCGATCAACAATCACAGATTAAGTTGTCCGTAGAAAATGTCTTCGATAAGCAATACCAAACCAAGGAAGGCTATCGTATGCCAGGCCGAACCATGAGCCTGGGCTTTACTCGTTCATTCTAATTGATTGCAGAGCTTCATTGAAGAGTGCAGAAAGACATCGTAATTTGCGCACTGTACTTTCATATATTGGCAAACTGACCGGCGCATCCCGTGCCGGTTATGAGATTTGTAAATGCGCATCGCTGGCCGGTGCGCTTTTATTGGCTTTGTTTGGTAGCGCTGCCCCCTCACAAAGCGCGCCAAAAGTTGCATCGATTAATGTGTGTACCGATCAGCTGGCAATGTTGCTGGCAGATAAAGAACAGCTGACGTCGATTTCATATTTGTCACTGGATCATAAAACCTCATATCTTTTTGAAAAGGCTGCGACTTATCCGCTTAATCACGGGCGCGCGGAAGAAATTTTTCTGCAAAAGCCCGATCTGGTTTTAGCGGGTAGTTTTACAGCGCGTGCGACGGTTGATTTGTTGCGGCGACTGGGTTTTCAGGTCGAAGAGTTTCGTCCTGCATCCACTTTTGATGATATTCGCGCCAATATTAAGCGCGTTGGCGATCTGCTGGAGCAGCCACAAAGAGCTGAGGCTCTGATTGCAAAAATTGATCAAGGTTTAGCTGAGGTTGAGGTGAAAAAGCGTGCACGCACAATCGCACTTTACTATGCCAATAATTATACGTCAGGACGTGGCAGTTTGATGGATACGGTGGTGCGTTATGCCGGATTTACTAATCTGGCCGACAAATTATCATTAAGCGGATATGGGCAGATGCCGCTTGAATTATTGGTGATGCATCAGCCTGATTATTTATTGATGGGCGAGCGTTATGAAGGCGCAGCTTTAGCCTATCAAAATTATGAACATCCTGCTTTGCATGCCATTAAAAAACAGGCAGTTTCTGTAACTTTGCCTGATAATCTGACCGTGTGTGGCGGGTCTTTTACGGTGGAAGCAGTGAAAATTTTATCGGATATTGCACATGAGTGAAACACGGCGTTACCACTGGTTATGTGCAGGGCTGGCCATCTTGGTGGCTTTACTTTTTATGCTGTCTTTGCTGATCGGTCCCGCAGCTCTCGGTGCTTATGATAGTCTTCATGCGCTGGTAACCGGACAAGGCGATGCCGTTGTGCTGGTGATGCGGGAAATCCGTTTGCCGCGTGCTATTTTAGGGCTGTTGGTTGGTGGGGCGCTGGGGTTGTCGGGTGCCGTATTGCAAGGTTATTTACGCAATCCGCTGGCAGAGCCCGGCTTGCTTGGTGTCAGTGCGTCTGCATCGCTTGGCGCGGTGATTGCCATTTATACTGGTCTTTCGACACTCTTTCCGCTGGCACTGCCATTGCTTGCTTTGGCTGGTGCTTTTGCTTCCGTGTTGATTGTGCAAACATTGGCTGGTCGCCATGGCGGCACATTAACCGTTATTTTGGCAGGGGTTGCTTTGTCTTCGCTCGCCGCAGCCATGACATCGCTGGCACTTAATCTTTCACCTAACCCTTATGCGGCGATGGAAATTGTTTTCTGGTTGCTTGGTTCATTGGCTGATCGTTCCATGTTGCATGTAATGCTGGCCGCCCCCTTTATTTTGGTGGGCGCTGTGATGTTGCTCTCGCTCGGGCGGGCATTGGATGCCCTGAC
>JAEWHQ010000377.1 GCA_023387715.1 Pseudomonadota bacterium
GCTCAGTCATGAACTGCGCAACCCGTTAAACGCGATTATTGGCTTTTCGGATTTATTGCTGCACGAAATGGGCTGCCGTTTTGAAAATGAAAAACAGCGTGATTATGCAGGGCTTATTCAGCGCTCCGGCCTTTATTCGTTGGATATCGTCAATACTATTCTTGATGCTTCGAAAATTGAGGCCGGAACGTATCAGATTAAACCGCAGGATTTCTCAATCCGCGAGGCGGTGCATCTGTCGATGAATATTCTGGCACCGCAAGCGGAGCAAAGACAGGTTATCCTGTGTGATCGTGTTCATAGTTCTATCGGCAATATGATTGCGGATCAGCGTGCGGTGCAGCAGATTTTGATTAATCTGATGGCTAATGCGGTGAAGTTTACACCGATGGGCGGTTGTGTGACGCTGGATGGCTTTAAAGACAGTGGCCATAACCAGCAGATGGTTTTCACCATTTCTGATAATGGTGTCGGTATTGCCGAAGAAGATATTGAGCGACTCGGTCAACCATTCACACAAGTGGGTAATAGTGCTTTTGCCGGCTCTGAAGGGGTAGGGCTTGGCCTTTCACTCGTTAAAGCTTTGGTTGAAAAGCACGAAGGGCAGTTTGAAATTACCAGCAGTCTCGGTAAAGGCACAATTGTCACTATACGTTTGCCGCTCGAAGGGCCGACGAGGGATGTAAACTGGCAGCAGCAGGAATTGATCGCGCAGGCTGAAAAGGATGATGCGGAAGGTGTGACGGTTTTAAATATCAACCGTCTGCAGATTGGAAGGAAATATGTCAGGCAGGAAGACCAGTCCGGTGAAAAGAAACAATCGCAGGAACGTAAGATCGCGTAATCTTAGCGAGCGTTTTGTCGGATTTTTATTGACCACTATTGCGTCGGGAGCTGTGTTCGCCGGCCGCTTTATGGTGCGTAATCCTGTTTTGACCGGCGGTGCCACGGCTTTTTTGGTGGTGATGGGTTTCGTCTCCGCCAATGCTTTGTGGTATCAGCCGCAATCCCATGACAATCTGTTTTTCCGCACCCGTCCGGAACTGGTTTTTGTGCCAACACCAAAGCCAAGCCTGCTCTCACAAAACGTTACGAACAATGACAAGAATCCTGCATCTAAGCCTGAACCGGCTGAGACACAGCCAGCCAGTGAAACCAGTCAGGCAACATCAAACCAAGCTGCATCCTTGGATAGTATTGAATTAACCGATGAATTACCGGCTTTGGCACCCAATGCTGATGTGGAAATTGCTAAAATCCAGCAGAAACTATTGTCGCTTGGTCTTTATGATGGCGCAGTGGATGGCTTGCCGGGGCCCAAAACACGGCAGGCTGTAGAGCAATGGCAGCAACTGCAACAAAAAGCGGGAGTGAATACGGCCTCGAAGCCTGCGCCGCCAATTCATAATCAAGCTCATAATCAGGCTGATAGTCAGGCAAGTATTGAGAATATTATTCAGGTGGCCGTGCCGGAAGCACGCCCTCAACCGCAGAAAACGGTAGCTGTTGACAGGGTGGTGACATCCAATACACCGCCAAAACGGGAAGTGGCAGAACGGGCCGTTGTAAAACCGAATGAGCGTACGCGTCCTGAAACTGTAACTGCTTCACTCACGACCAATACGCAGCCTGTGACGTCACAGGATATTGTGCGGGTGCAGGCAGGATTGAAAGCCTTTGGCAATGATCTGATCATTGTTGACGGTGTTGCCGGACAATCGACGCAGGATGCCATCCGTGAGTTCCAGAAGCTTTTCGATATGCAAATAACGGGACAGGTAGATATGCAACTGATCGGCAAAATGCGTGAAATTGGTCTGATCAGCTAACGGAGCCTGTCCATGCGCCTCACATCCGAGCTTTGGGTTGCAGCCCTGATCCGTCGTGTTCGTGGCGATAATGGCTTTGCTTATTTGGCGGAGCGCGGCTCGTGCGAGGCGGGGGCAATTTTTATCAAAAAGCGGCTCGCCTCTCAAAGCTTCCATGAAGAATTATGGGAACTTTATACGCCGGCACCGCAAAATGCTTATGATGAGCGCAAGCCGGATGAGCGCAGTTTTATATTGTCACTGCCGAACGCTGATAGCGAAGCATGTGAAAAACGGTTGAGTGCTGAGAAGAAATTCGACAGTGATTTATGGGTTTTAGAGATCGAAGATATAGCCGATCTGGCACCTTATATTTCTATTGTGCCAGATCCTTATGCATGAGTGCTGATCGTTTAGATCGCGGTTTTCTTACGTGTTTCATGCTCAATAACGCTATCTGCGGTTTTCCAGCGCTCAACGATCTGTTGGGCGGTTTCAGAATTAATTGAGCGATAAATATGCACAAAATCACGCAAACTATCACGATCACCATGAATGGTGCCAAGAACGGCAGTTAAGATCAGATAGCAATCTTGCGCCGTTAAATTCAGCGCTTTAAGCGCAATTGGTAATTGCGAACTTGGCCATTCGCCAATGATATGTTTTGCGCGTTCCAGACTAACGCCTAATGCATCGGCAAGTGCCGTGCGGAAAAAATCCGGATTAATCAGCAATGCACTGTCGATCAGATGGTTTTCCGGTACCTGATAGGAGGACACCGGCGGCAGATGGCGCGCGGTGGCATTATCCAAATCTGAATTGGCATCACGCATCATCATATTGAGCTGCTGATGAATTTGCGTCAGTTTCTGCGAATTGGTTTTTTCCGGCACTTTGACACTGGGTGCATCAAGGTTGAGCGGTGCATCTAAGTCAATTTCTTGCGCAAGGATGCGGTCGATCTCCGGATCTGCAAAGCTTTGCAACAGGCCGGTGAGCAGGGCATCTTGAGGCCGGCGGCGGGCGATAATACGCGCATGTCCCAAGCCTCTTGCTTCAATCAGATGCAGCAGATCGCTGGTGGATAAAGCATCGGAGCGCAGCAAAAGCGGGGCTGAAATATTGGTTGGTTCATGCGCCAGCTTGAAAACCAGACTATGCGGCGCTTCCTGCATTTGCACCAGCCGCATGGCTGCGTCACGCTTGCCTTTGGCGGTTGCATAATCAATCAGCGGCATGGCCAGATCTTCCAGCTGCAACAAATCATGACGGCCGGGGCGGGTGATGGAAGTATAGCCGGAGATGGCAGCAGTCAGCAGATCATCTGCTTTGCTGTCGGCAGGGTTACGATTGATTGAGAACCCCTCTAAGGCGCGAAACTGGTCACGGGTCACGCTTGTTACTCCGATGCTACACTCGACTGAAACTGCACATACAAAGATGCAGTCCGCTTCAATCTAGCGAACAAGCCTTAGCAACTTATTAACCGTGTTAAAAAATATATGGCCGCTCAGATAAGAGGTGTGCAGTTAGCACCATTCAGCATTTGCTTGCCAAGCTCCTGCCAGCTTGCATCCGGCACCAAAGCGCGCAGCGTGATCATGCCTTCGCTGATATTTTGCTCCACCAACACAGAATGAGATTGCGCCTCGGCTAAACTTGCTTTGAGGGCAGGGCCAAGTGACAGCGGTGAAATGATGAGATCAAGATCACCATCAGCCGCAATTGTGTCGTTAAAATTCAACAGATTGTCACCTTGCCGGTTGTAAATTGAAACCGACCAGAAGGGCAGCAGACCTTCCGCATGGATATGCACCGCTTGCTCATTGAGCTCAAAGCGACAGACCGCTTCAATAAAATAAGGATCAGATGAGGCTGTGAGGTTTTGTCGGTTGGTAAGATCATAAAATTGATGCGGTTCACCAAGTTTACTGATCTGTGACCATGCATTTTGATCGGAATAGGTCGGCACTAAAAGTACCACCAAAATATGGATTATGGCAGCACCAACTAAACCCAAAAGACAAGCATATAATAAGCGAAGCATCAGCATTTTCCTCCGTCACGAAGGGTGGTAATGCGCGGCATGGTAATTTCGCTAAAGCTCGCTGAGCTTGCAACGGGCGTATCATAAAGTGTCATTACAAGGGTAAATTGACCGCGACCACTGATACTCAGCCAATTATTGCCATGGGCTTGCGGGCTGATGGTAAGCTCAAACTGTCCATTTGTTTTTTGCACAACATTGCTGGAAAGCAGCGATGTCGGCAGCTCTTTATTATTGGATAAAATCTTGCCGTTATTATCGGTAGCAAAAAGCGTCCAAAACCGTGCATTGGGGCTGGTGCCTGACATGAGATATGTGCAGCCACGTTCCAACGGCTTGCCGTCACTGCTGGTGCGGGCATAAAAAATTAAACCTTCAGCAGCGCCTAAAGAAAGATTGCCCAGACGTGCGGAGCGCGCTTTGGCATAAGGGTCGGCTTGCGGACTGCCGGCGAGGGGATAAGATATCCATTCACCCGCTGTCAGTTCACTGAAACCACCGAAGTGATCCAGCGCCCAGCGGGCTGACCAAATGCCGCCACCAAGCGCAATGGCGAGTGCAAGCAGAATAAATGAGAGATTGCGTAATATCAGCCTCATCAGGTGGTCCCTTTATAAGAGGCTTAGATTTTTAGGCGCGTTGCTATCAGGCAAGGCAGGTGCATTGACAAAATCATCATGAAGTTTCTGCAAGAATTTGGTCATTTGCGGTGTCAGCAATGTCGGTCGCTGAATTTGGCTATCTTCATGCGAGGCAATTTGTGCTTCTGGGGCATTTTTAGGCTTGGCCGGAAACGGGTTTTTAATGCCGAAAATGGGTTTCAGTTCGATGTTTTGATGCGCATAATTCATCATGCGCTGCCATGTCATGGCAGGCAGAATACCGCCTGTAAGGTTGTTCATCGGGCTGAAATTATCATTACCAAACCAGACTGCCGCTGTGAAATTACCGGTATAACCAACAAACCACGCATCGCGATAGTTTTGGGTGGTGCCGGTTTTACCCGCAACACGGGTCATTGGCAGACTGGCACGCCGTGCTGTTCCCCATTGAGGCACTTGCACCAGCATGGAGTTCATATCAGTGGCGGCTTTTTCGGAAAGGACACGATGCGGTTTTTCGCCATCGCGGGCGAGATCCCAGATAATACGTCCATCCGTGGTGGTGATCTGTGTGAAACCATGTTGTGTACCTGCCATGCCGCCATTGGCAAAAACATTAAAGCCCATGGCTTGTTCCATCACTGTCATGCCTGACGTGCCAAGCACCATGGTTTTATGGGATGAAACAGGGGATTGCACGCCGATAGCTTTGACAAGTGCAACAATCGGTGCGGTGGTCAGATGGTCTTTAGCAAGGCGAACCGGCACACTGTTGAGCGATTTAACCAATGCAGTGGTGAGGCTGACACGACCAGCAAAGCTGCGGCCATAATTGCGTGGCGCCCAATTGCCCCAGGCAATAGGAGCGTCAGAAACAATAGTTTCAGGCGTCATGCCTTTTTCCATCGCGGCCGCATAAACATAAGGCTTGAAAGAAGAGCCGGTTTGACGGGAGGCAGAGGTGGCGCGGTTAAACTGGCTGTCTCCATAATCACGGCCACCGACAATGGCACGCACGCCACCATCGTGATCAAGCACAACAGTTGCGGCTTCCGTAACTTTATAATCGGCACCATGTGTTCGTAAATGAAACTCGATTGCTTCTTCGGCAGCTCTTTGCAACCCGCGATCCAATGTGGTGCGCACAATCAGTGAATGTTGTGGCAGGTTCTGCGTGACACGTTTGACCTCATCAAAAGCCCAGTCGAGAAAATAATCAGGGCTTTCACTTTTGGCACGGTCAATAACGCTGGCCGGATTGCGTTTGGCGGCCATAATCTGGCCTTCGCTCATCATGCCGCTATCAATCATATTGGACAAAACCACACTGGCGCGCGCACGCGCAGCTGGCAGATTGACATGAGGGGCAAATTTGGCAGGCGCTTTAAAAAGTCCTGCCAGCATGGCAGCCTCAGCCAGATTGACGTCTTTGATATTTTTACCGAAGTAAAATTCTGATGCAGCCGCAATGCCAAATGTGCCGCCACCCATATAAGCGCGATCAAGATAAAGCTGCAAGATTTCTTTCTTGCTCAAATTGGCTTCGAGCCAAAGTGCTAAAAATGCTTCTTTGATTTTGCGTTCAATAGTGCGTTCATTGGTTAAAAACAAGTTTTTAGCCAATTGCTGGGTGATGGTAGAGCCACCTTGCACAACGCCGTTGGCTTGCATGTTTTGGCTGAATGCGCGTGACAACCCCCAAAGATCAATGCCGAAATGTTCAAAGAAACGGCGATCTTCGGTGCCGAGAACGGCTTTCATTACATGATCGGGCAATTCATCGATCGGCACTGCTTCACGGTGCAATATACCGCGTTGACCAATTTCATTGCCGTTGCGATCAAGGAATGTCACGGCATAATTATCCTGCGCGCGCCAGTCTTTTTTGGTTTCTTCAAAGGCTGGCAGGGCAAGAGCCAGCATTAAAACCGCACCGACCGTACCCCATGTTGCACACTCGCTGAATATTTCGATCAGCAAACGGCGAAATCCGCGCACACGAAAGCGGCGAAAGAAAATAGTAATATTTTCCCATGTTTCGCTTAAAAAGAATCGTAAATTATAAAAACTACTGTCGAGCCAGGCATCGAATCCAATCAACCGCGATACCCGAAACTTTCGGCGCGGTTTTGAATGATGATTTTCCGGCTCGTTCATATTCTGCATTATGGTGCTTTTGCTATTGAATTCAGTCTTTTGCGCCAGACTTGCGCTTTATAACAGCTTGACTATAGCAAAGTTTTGCCGGTTTCGGCGGTGTTAAAAGTGAAATTGCCGATTAAGGTAACCAGAAGCTTAGCGCCTTTTTAAGAAAATAATCCAATATAGGAAAATAGTCCTTGACGGTGTCACGCTTCTCCTGTAGGTTTTAGTTATAGTCCGGTCATTGCGTCAAAACACAATGTGCAGGCGCATTTAGGTTTGAAGTGCCGGAAGCTTAATCCACAAATCATGATGATAGAATGAGCCTTATCGGCAGAGTTGATAAGGCTATTTTTACATAGCTGTGACGGAGACATTTTCAGTGAGAGAAAACTCTGAAAATAAATCTGCAGCAAAATTACGTGCGGCTTGGCGTATGCAGCAGCGTTATCATATTGCGGCGGCTGAGATAGCCGCAATTATAGGTTTATCAGAAAACATCTATCGTAAACGGCTTTTAAAGCTGGGGCTGGATTGTTCCCATATTGAAAATCCGTTTGGCCTTTATGGTGAGGCCACGGGTATTATGGTGAAACTGCAAACAGAGCTTGCACGACTGGCAAATGACAGTGGTCTGCCGGATAAGTCTTCGGCGGATGCACTCACCGCATTGGCGCGAACCGTGAAAACGGTAGTGGAACTGATGCGGGAGGGGACGGCAGAGCCGGAAACCGGCAGTGCGACTCAAGAAGATTTGACCGATATTGGTGCAGCTTTAGACAAAATTGACAGGAGAATAAACGAACTTGCAGGGGAAAGGGCGGCTGAAATCCTGCGTCGCCGGTCTGAGTGTGCAGCAGAAAATAGCATTGAGCAGAGAGTGGTTGTTTCAGGCGCGTGATGCGCAATTACCGCCCTCTGGCAATTGGCGCAGCTGGCTGATTTTGGGCGGGCGCGGATCAGGAAAAACCCGTGCAGGCGCCGAGTGGGTGTCGGGTATGGCGCTTGGGCTGGCACCATTTACAAAAAGAGCCAGCGGCCATATTGCGCTGGTCGGCGAAACCCTTGGCGATATTCGCGAGGTTATGATTGACGGGCCTTCGGGCATTTTATCCGTTTCACGGCTGGAGCGCCCGCGTTATGAAGCAACGCGCCGCCGGTTAGTCTGGCAAAACGGGGCGATTGCCTCGCTTTATTCATCCGAAGATCCGGACAGTTTGCGCGGGCCGCAATTTGATGCGGCCTGGTGTGATGAATTGGCGAAATGGAAACATGCTCAGGAAACATGGGACATGTTGCAGTTTGGCTTACGGCTTGGCGATAATCCGCGCCAGATCATCACTACAACACCACGCGCTGTACCACTATTGCGGCATTTGCTGGATGATAAAAACATCCCCGTTACACGGATGAAAACCAGTGAAAATGCGGCGCATCTGGCCAGTGCTTTTATGGCTTCAATTGAAGAGCGTTATGGCAATACGCGACTTGGCCGTCAGGAGCTTGACGGCGAAATGATTGAAGAACGCGCTGATGCTTTATGGTCGCGCGATATGATTGAACAGGTTATTTGCGCAGATACGCCGGAGCTCACACGCATTGTTGTGGCGCTTGATCCGCCTGCAACATCGAATAAAAATTCTGATTCTTGCGGCATTGTGGTGGCTGGTCTTGATGAAAACGGTGTCGGCCATGTTTTGCTTGATGCCACTATGAACC
>JAEWHQ010000008.1 GCA_023387715.1 Pseudomonadota bacterium
ACTTTGGGCAGTGTAACAGCTGCTGCTAAAAGATTGCAGCTTTCGCAGCCTTCCGTTAGCCGCATCATTCAGGATCTGGAGCGCGACCTCGGGCAAAAGCTGTTTGTCCGCGTGGGGCAGCGTCTGGCTCTGACCCAGCAAGGCATGTTGTTGCGCGATGACGTTGAGCGCGCCTTGGCAGGTATTGCCGAGGTTTGGGAGCGTGCACAGGAGGTTGCCAATCTCAAGTCTCGGCCTGTGCGCATTGCCTGCATTTCTGCACTGGCTTTTGGTTTGGTGCCCCATGCCTGGGCGTCATTGAACCAGAAAATCGGCGTTGAAGGCGCAAAACGTATCACCATCCAGACCGATACGCCGGAGCGGGTGCGCAGTTCCGTTCTCTCGCATGATGCGGATATTGGTGCCACTTCTTTGCCTTTGCAACATCGTGACCAGACCACCCATTGGTTTGGTTGTGCACCTTGCCTTTTGGCGGTGCGGTCTGATGATCCGCTGGCTAAAGAAACAGGCGGCTTGCCATTATCGGTGATTAAAAGCCGTACCTTGGTGGAAATGTCGAATGTGCGCGGGCTTCCGGCTCGTATCCGTCAGACATTGAAAAACAACAAAATTGAAACGGGCGGGTTGATCCGTACTAATTCAACCATGAATGCACTGGCGCTGATCCGTGCCGGTGCCGGCGGCCCTTCAGGGACGGTGGGCATTGTCGAGCCGGTGACATCTGCCGGTACGCCGATGGACGGCGTTACTTTGCTGCCGTTGGAGCTTGATATCCCATATTGCTTTGGTGTCATCAGCCATAATGGCGTGCAGCTTGGCGAAACGGCACTGGAACTGATTTCTGCTCTTGAAGACGCTGCACATAAGCTTGTGCCGGGTTTTAAAATTCATTCGCCCGAAGAACATCAATCGCTGATTACCCAGCTGGCATTGCTGGAGGACTGATTATGAAAAATTTTCCATCATCCCTTGAAGAACTGAATAAACTGGTTGCCCGCGATCTGGAATATCTGACAATCCCATCCAAAGAATGGGTGCCGGTCAAACAGGCCGAGGGTGAGACATTGCTGGATGTGGCGGTGATCGGCGGCGGTATGGCGGGTTTGTCGGCGGCGGCATCGCTTAAACATCTGGGCATCCGCACCGTAATTTTTGATGCGCGTCCAAAAGGTTTTGAAGGCCCGTGGGCAACAACAGCGCGCATGGAAACCCTGCGTTCGCCAAAAAGCCTGACAGGTCCGGCTCTTGGTATTCCGTCATTGACTTTCCGCGCATGGTTTACCGCGCAGTTTGGTGAGACAAAATGGGAAGAGTTGGATAAAATTCCGCGTCTGCAATGGATGGATTATCTGCGCTGGTTCCGCGATGTGCTTAATGTGGAAGTACGCAATGGCCATCGTATCACACTGATTAAGCCGAAGGCAGATTACACTGTTCTGGAAATGGAAACACCGGAAGGCAGCCGCACAGTACTGGCGCGCCATGTGGTGCTTGCCACCGGACGTGATGGTTTGGGCGGCCCTTATGTGCCGGAAATTATCAGCAGTCTGCCGCGCCATTTCTGGGCGCATTCTTCGGATGAATATGATTATAACAGTTTGAAGGGCAAAAATATTGCCGTGATCGGCGCTGGTGCATCGGCGATGGATAGTGCCGGTACAGCGCTGGAAGCTGGCGCTGCACGCGTTGATCTGCTCATTCGCCGTAAGGATATTCCGCGTATCAACCGCGGCAAAGGCATGGGCAATCCGGGCTCTGTCTATGGTATGCAAAATCTTGATGGCCGCACAAAACTGGCTATTTACAGCTATGTCGGTGCAGAACAAGTGCCGCCTCCGCGCGCCAGTGTGCTGCGTGTCAGCCGTCATAAAAACGCGTTTTTTCAACTCGGCGCTTCGCTTGATAAAATTACCGTCGAAGGCGACAAGATCGAAATCACCACGCCGAAAGGCCGCCGTCAGTTTGACTTCGTTATCGCCTCAACCGGTTTTCAGATCGATTGGCGTCAGAAAGCATTTTTGTCAGAAATCGCTACCAAAGCCCGCACATGGGAAGAGCGCTTGGCACCCCTGACCGTCAATGAAGACCGCTCCTTAATTGAAGCGCCGGATTTGGGCCCTGCATTTGAATTTCTGCCGAAGGCGGGTGTGGAAGCCGAAGGCCTGTCGCGCATCCATTGCTTCTGCTATCCGGCGATGATGTCGCATGGCGGTGTGTCGGGTGATATTCCGTCAATCAGTGAAGGTGCGCAACGTCTGTCGCAAGGCATTGCTGCCACGCTTTATCATGAAGATATTGAGCAGCATTTTGCCAACGCCCGTAACTATGACGAGCCGGAAGTTTTCGGCGATGAATGGACGGAAGCTGATAATTACAATCAGAGCGATCTTGAGGAACTGGCATGAATTTTACTGTCTGGCTCATCAAACGATTAGCTCAGGCCGCAATTGTGCTGCTGATTATGTCGGTGATCGTGTTTCTCGGCCTGCATCTGATCGGTAATCCGGCAGATATTTTGCTGGCGCCGGATGCAACGCAGGCAGATCGTGCCGAGCTGATCGAACGTCTCGGTCTCGACCTGCCGGTCTGGCAGCAATATTGGCTGTTTTTGAAAAGCGCTTTGCAGGGCGATCTGGGCAATAGTTTTGTCTATAATACGCCTGCGGTGACATTGATTTTGCAACGTCTGCCAGCCACGCTGGAACTGGCGGTGCTGGCGATGATTTTTGCTGTCTTCATCGGTATTCCGCTTGGTCTTTTTGCCGGTTTAAAGCCTGAAAATCCTTTTGCCAAGCTGATAACAACAGGCAGTATTCTGGGCTTTTCGCTGCCGACTTTCTGGGTTGGTTTGCTGCTGATCATGACATTCAGTGTCTCGCTCGGGCTTTTGCCTGCCAGTGGCCGCGGCACAACGGTGCGGTTTTTCGGGGTGGAATGGTCATTCCTTACCCTTGATGGTCTGCGTCATATGCTTTTGCCTGCGATCAATCTGGCAATGTTTAAAGTGTCACTGGTCATCCGCCTTACCAATGCCGGTGTGCGCGAGGTGAAATCGCTTGATTATGTGCGTTTTGCCCGCGCCAAAGGCTTGTCGCCTTTGCGGGTTGTGCGCCGCCATATTTTGCGCAATGTGATGATCCCGCTGGTCACTGTCCTTGGTATCGAATTTGGTTCAACCGTTGCTTTTGCGGTGGTGACGGAGAATATTTTCTCCTGGCCGGGTGCCGGTAAACTCATTCTTGATAGTATCAATGCGCTCGACCGTCCTGTGGTTGTTGCCTATCTGATGGTAGTGGTGACACTGTTTGTGACGATCAATCTTGTCGTCGATATTCTTTATCGCGTCCTTGATCCGCGCGTCAGAACGGAGGCTGCGGCATGACCCTGGCTCTCGCAAAACCCCCACGCTCGCCGATTGCGGAAAATATCCGGATGTTCCTGCGCTCGCCATTGGCTGTCTTTGGCCTTGTGCTTTGTGTGTTGATTGCATTAGCCGCAATTTTTGCGCCTTTCATCGCGCCGCAAGACCCGTATGACATGATGGCTATCGACGTGATGGATGCGCGTCTTGCCCCCGGCGAAACCAATATGACCGATGGTTACACCTATCTGCTTGGCACTGACGGGCAGGGACGTGATCTGTTCTCAGCTATCCTTTATGGTTTGCGCACCAGTCTGGTGGTGGGCATTGGTTCGGCAACCATTGCCGGTGTGATCGGCATTGTGCTGGGGCTGGTCGCAGCCTATGCCGGTGGCAAAACCGACGCATTGCTGATGCGTCTTGTTGACCTTGTGATGTCACTGCCATCTATTCTTGTCGCACTTTTGATGCTGGCCTTTTTTGGCCGCGGTGTCGGTAATGTGGTGATTACATTGGTGTTGCTGGAATGGGCTTATTATGCCCGTACAGCGCGTGGTCAGGCGATGGTTGAAAGCCAGCGTGACTATGTGGAATCTGCCCGCGGTCTTGGTCTTTCGCCGCTCAGAATTTTGCTGGGGCACATTTTGCCAAACTGCATGCCGCCATTGCTGGTCATCGGTACATTGCAGATCGCACGCGCCATCACGCTGGAAGCAACCCTGAGCTTTTTGGGGCTTGGTGTGCCGGTGACAGAACCGTCACTTGGCCTCCTCGTTTCCAACGGTTTTCAATATATGCTGTCGGGTGATTACTGGATCAGTTTTTTCCCCGGTCTGGCATTGCTGATTTCTATTGTGGCGATTAATCTCGTAGCCGACCGCCTGCGTGATGTGTTTAATCCGAGGGCTTTATCATGAGTGAACTGCTGCTTGATGTGCGCAATTTGTGCACGCGATTTTACACACAAACAGGCGTTTTGCATGCAGTGGAAGATGTTTCTTTTTCATTGCGTGCCGGTCAGACCATGGGGCTGGTGGGTGAATCTGGTTCCGGCAAATCCGTCACCGGTTTTTCGGTCTTAGGTTTGATTGATCGGCCGGGTCGTATTGTTTCGGGTGAAGTGCGCTTTAAAGGCGAAGACATCACCAAATATTCCAAAAAACAGCTTCGTCATTTGCAGGGTAACCGCATTGCGATGGTGTTTCAGGATCCGATGATGACGCTTAATCCGGTGCTGCGTATCTCTGAACAGATGATCGAAGCCTTGCAGGCGCATGAGAAAATTTCTTATGCCGATGCCCGCCAGCGGGCACGCGATGTGCTGGGCGCAACAGGTGTTCCAAGCCCTGAAAGCCGTTTGGATGCTTATCCGCATCAGTTGTCTGGTGGTATGCGTCAGCGCGTGGCACTGGCTATCGCCATGCTGAATAAGCCTGATCTGATCATTGCTGATGAACCGACGACAGCGCTTGATGTGTCGATCCAGTCGCAAATTCTGGCGGAAGTGCAGGGGCTTGTGAAAGCCACCAATATGGCGCTGATCTGGATTACCCATGACCTGTCGGTGGTGGCTGGCATCGCTGATACTTTGTCGGTGATGTATGCCGGACGTATTGTCGAAACCGGCAATGTCGGTGATGTGCTTGATGATCCGCGCCATCCTTATACGGCAG
>JAEWHQ010000043.1 GCA_023387715.1 Pseudomonadota bacterium
GCGTCGGAAAAGAACAATAAATTTCAGATGCAGAAAAACTGTCTGGTGTATTGATATCACCAGACAGTAACCCCGAAAACAAAAAGTAGGGAGGCTATTTTGAAATTACAAGCAGGTTTAAGCCCAAAAAGATGGGATTGTTTGCTGTAAATGTGCGCCGATACGTAATGGCTCAATTTTTTCGGCCAAACCGGTGCGGTCGGAAATCTCAATGCCGACACCGCAAATCGTGGCCGGACCGGAGGCTACTTCAAAGCGCCCCTTTGGCACTTTGGAAAGGAAGCGGTTGAGCGGTTCTTCTTTATCCATACCAAGTGATGAATCATAATCGCCGCACATGCCCGCATCGGACATATAGGCAGTGCCATTGCGCAGGATTTGGTAATCAGCGGTTGGCACATGGGTGTGCGTGCCGACAACGGCACTGGCACGACCATCGACAAAATGGCCGAAACATTGTTTTTCGCTGGTGGCTTCGGCGTGGAAATCAAAGAAAACCACATCAGCCTGTTCGCCAAGCGGGCAGGCTTCGAGGATTTTTTCGGCAGCTAAAAACGGATCATCCAGATCAGGGTGCATGAAAACACGCCCCATAATATTGGAGACGAGCACGCGTGCACCGTTTTTGGCCATATAGACGCCGGAGCCGTGACCGGCTGTGCCTTTAGGAAAATTGGCTGGGCGCAGGAACTGTTGTTCGCGGCGCGAAAACTCCAATGCTTCGCGCTGATCCCAAACATGGTTACCTGTGGTAACTACGTCTGCGCCTGCGCGGATCGTATCATTGAAGATTTCTTCCGTTATGCCAAAACCGCCAGCAGCATTCTCGCCGTTGACGATAACGAAATCCAGTTTCAGGTCAGAAACCAAGCCCGGCAGCTTTTCATAAACTGCCGTGCGTCCTGTCCGACCCACCATGTCACCCAAAAATAGCAATCTCATGAGATGTCTTTAATAACGTGTTTGAAAAAAACGCAAGCCATTCTCAGTCACGATTTTCTCAAGAGGCACATCATGTGGCTCATCGGGCACGCATGGAAGCTCCTGACAGGCAAAGGCAAAGCCGATCAGTTCAGGAAAATGGTTGGTTGCGTGGAGGTTTGAAATATAACGGTCATAATAACCGGCACCATAACCAAGGCGGTGGCCTTGGCTGTCAAAACCGGCAAGCGGCATCAGCATGACATCGGGGCGCAAGATGGGGGCGGTTTCATCCGGTGCCATGGTGCCAAACCCGCAAGGGATGAGCGTCTGATTTTCTTGCCAGAGCCGGAAACAGATTTGGGTTTTATTTAAAATGACGGGTAAGCAGATTAATGCGCCTCGCTCACGTAAACTATGCAGGAGAGGGCGCGGATCAATCTCGGAACGGATCGGCCAGAAGCCGGAAATGATCTGGCCGCTTTGGATGTTCAGCGTATCTGCATAGTTTTCAGCAATTGTGCGGGCAGCTTTATCTCTGAAATCGGGCGTGAGCGCATCACGCTTGGCCAGCACCGCATTGCGCAATATTTGTTTTTCAGTGAGGGAGCTTGGCACACTATACATCCGTTGACAGATGGAAACGGCTAAAAGAAAAAAGTGGCGACCGCGACGACCGATGGAAGTGTTTGATCCCGGGTGCCTACAAAGTAGGTGGGCGCCATATGCGAAGACCCACGAGCCTTCACAGGGACAGCTCCCTAAGAGATCAGTAAGGCCCCGGGGATGCTGTTACCCCTGTCGCGAAGCGCAGTACGCCGAGAACGAATATAATCTTTCACATGAAAAATTACCAGTGCCCGCAGCACTTAAATCTTTAATTTTATTGATGATCTGAAAGAGGCATGTGAGGGCTGTTTGTGCCGGCTTTATGAGCCGGGGCGCGGGGCAATCCGGTTTGCCAGTTGTTCGATACGTTGCGCCATGTCGTTGAGAACATGGGTTACGCTTGCATCATTGCGATTGGCTTGCGAGGAGACTTCTTCCAGCGCTTTGACGCGCTTTTGCATCTCGTTCAGCTCGTCCATCACCATAATGCCAGCCATAACGGTGAGGCGCACATCGCCGATTTCGCCAAATGAAGATTTCAAATGGCCGACATATTGGTCAAAGCGCTCTGCCAGTCCGGTCAGGTGTTGTTCCTGTCCTTCATCGCAGGCCATACGGTATAATTTGCCATCAATCGTAACGGTAACAGTTGCCATAATGCTCCCCCTTAGCGGTCCAGCACAGCGCGAATGGTTTCCATCGCTGTTACCAGCCGGCGGGATACTTCACGATTAGCAGTTTCAAGACGTTCGGCACGGGCTTCGGAATTGTCCAGTTCCTGAGCCAGCTTGCTGCGGTCGGCATTCATGCGCTGCACTTCTTCCTCAGCTTCGGCAAAGTCACCTTCTTTATCAAGACGGAGATCAACAGCCTGTTCCAGCCCGTTCAGCGCCTTTTCCAGTCGCTCCAAAGCTTGTGTGAGGGTCGTTTCCGGCGCCATTATCAACCTTTCCAGTATATGTTCCGACCGATCAATAAGACCTTTAAGAACATTGCACAAACAAGTAAAATTACTTGATGCCTGTGACAATACGGCCAAACATAAAATCGGGAGCGGTTGATTGTTTTTTTGATATCCACCCGCCCGATTGTTTAAGATACGCAATCAGCAGGCCGTTTAAAAAACTGGCAAAAAACCGGTTCGAATCGCGCCCGCAATTGCACTTTATTTTTGTGACTGTAATAATCACTGTGCTGATAAGCAACAAATCACGGCAATAAGGCGGCACTCATACACTGGAATCAGCGGTAAATTGATGCAGCACATATCAAAAAACCATAGTTTTGGCCTCTCATCCACGGTTCAATCGATTAGTTGATGCCGCTTTATCGTTTGAGAGTGTATCGTTTTATTGACTCCCAAGGTGCAGGTGCTATGTGTCCGGTGCCTTCAAATTTCGCCACAAGCGCTGAACGTTTCATGGAAAGACAGCAGAGACCATGACCAATTCCGACAAACAAAACCAGTTGGCCAACGCAATCCGCTTCCTCTCGATGGATGCAGTGGAAAAAGCAAATTCCGGCCATCCGGGATTGCCGATGGGTGCGGCTGATATTGCCACCACCCTTTACACCCGTTTTTTATCTCATGACCCACAGAACCCGCATTGGCCGGATCGCGATCGTTTCGTGCTCTCCGCAGGCCACGGCTCTATGCTGCTTTATTCGGTTCTGTATCTTTCCGGTTATGAAGATATCACCATCGATGAAATCAAAAAATTCCGTCAGATTGGTGCACGCACTGCCGGTCATCCGGAATATGGTTATGCCGCTGGTATCGAAACCACAACCGGCCCGTTAGGTCAGGGTATTGCCAACGGTGTTGGCATGGCGCTTTCCGAGCGCATCCTGAATGCCAAATTCGGCGACAGCATTGTTGACCACTACACCTATGTGCTGGTTGGCGATGGTTGCCTGATGGAAGGTATCAGCCAGGAAGCTATCGGTCTGGCCGGTCATCTGGAGCTGAACAAGCTCATCGTTCTTTGGGATGACAACAACATCACCATCGACGGTGCGGTTTCGCTCTCCGATAAAACCGATCAGGTTGCCCGTTTCCAGGCTTCAGGCTGGAACACAATTTCTGTAGACGGTCACGATCAGGAAGCGATTGCCAAAGCAATCGAACAGGCTAAAACCTCACCAAAGCCAACCTTCATTGCTTGTAAGACAGTGATTGGTTTTGGTTCGCCAAACAAAGCCGGTACCAATAAAGTTCACGGTGCAGCTTTGGGCGCAGAAGAAATTGCTGCTACCCGTAAGGCGCTGAACTGGTCAGCAGAACCATTTGTCGTTCCGGCAGAAGTGCTGGATGCATGGCGTTTGGCTGGTCTTAACGCTGCCAAGAAGCGTCTGGAATGGGAAAAGCGTTTTGCCGCTCTTGATGCTGATACCCGTGCCGAATTTGAGCGCCGTCAGCGCGGTGAACTGCCGATCGGTTTCGATCAGGCAATCATCGATTATAAGAAGAAGCTTTCTGCTGATAAGCCAAAGGTTGCTACCCGTAAATCTTCGGAAATGGCACTGGAAGTCATCAACGGTATCGTTCCTGAAACCATCGGCGGCTCTGCCGACCTGACCGGTTCTAACAATACCAAAACCAGCCAGACCAATGCTGTAACACCTGAAAACTATGATGGCCGTTTCGTTCATTACGGTATTCGTGAACATGGTATGGCTGCTGCAATGAACGGTATGGCGCTGCATGGCGGCCTCATTCCTTATTCCGGCACTTTCATGTGCTTCTCGGATTATTGCCGTCCGGCCATGCGCTTGTCCTCGCTGATGGGCATCCGCGTTATCTATGTCATGACCCACGACTCAATCGGTCTTGGTGAAGATGGCCCGACCCACCAGCCGGTTGAACATCTGGCAGTGCTGCGCGCTATTCCTAACCATCTGGTATTCCGTCCCGCTGATGCTGTTGAAGCCGCAGAATGCTGGCAGCTGGCACTGGAATCCCAGAAGACCCCATCGACATTGGCTCTGACCCGTCAGAACCTGCCGACCGTGCGCACCACCCACACAGATGAAAACCTGTGCGGTTATGGCGCTTATGAATTGGCCGGCACTGATCAGGATGCACAGGTCACTCTGTTTGCAACCGGTTCGGAAATCGAAATTGCACTGAAAGCTAAAGCGATGCTGGATGAGAAAAACATCCCTGCACGCGTGGTATCGGTTCCTTGCTTCGAACTGTTTGAACAGCAGAGCGACTCTTACAAGTCATCGGTTCTGGGCAATGCACCGGTAAAAATTGCTATTGAAGCAGCTCTGTCCCTTGGCTGGGAACGCTTCATTGGCGAAAACGGTGTCTTTATCGGCATGAAGGGCTTTGGTGCTTCTGCTCCGATTGAAGACCTTTACAAGCATTTTGGCATTACTGCTGAAGCCGCTGTGGAAGCCGCTGAAGCCAAGCTGAAAGCCGCTGCATAAACAGCGAAGTGATTGATTGCGGGGTGGTTTTCGAACAGCCCCGCAAGACACGCAGTTTTTTAATCAACCCACCCGGAAGATGAGAGATAAAATGGCAGTTCGCGTCGCAATTAATGGTTTTGGTCGTATTGGCCGTAACGTCCTTCGTGCCATCGTTGAATCAGGCCGCACCGACATTCAGGTCGTAGCGATCAATGATTTGGGCCCAGTTGAAACCAATGCGCATTTGTTGCGTTATGACAGTGTTCATGGCCGTTTTCCGGCGAAAGTCACTGTTGATGGTGATACAATTGATGTGGGCTACGGCCCGATCAAGGTTCATGCTGTTCGCAACCCTGCCGAACTGCCTTGGAAAGAAGAAGGCGTTGATATTGCGCTGGAATGCACCGGCATTTTCGCAACACGCGATAAAGCTGCGGCACATCTGGAAGCTGGCGCCAAGCGCGTTATCGTTTCCGCTCCTGCTGACAATGCCGATCTGACCGTTGTTTATGGTGTGAACCACGACAAACTGACTAAAGATCATCTGGTTGTTTCCAACGCTTCCTGCACCACCAACTGCTTGTCACCGGTGGCACAGGTTCTGGATGCAACCGTTGGTATCGACCACGGCTTCATGACCACCATTCACTCATATACCGGTGATCAGCCAACGCTCGACACCATGCACAAAGACCTCTACCGCGCCCGCGCGGCAGCTTTGTCGATGATCCCGACCTCAACAGGTGCTGCTAAAGCCGTTGGTCTGGTTCTGCCAGAGCTTAAGGGTAAGCTGGACGGCGTTGCAATTCGTGTACCGACACCAAACGTCTCTGTTGTTGATCTGACTTTTGTTGCCAAACGTGCAACTACTGTTGAAGAAATCAACAATGCTATCCGTGAAGCTGCTAATGGCCGTCTGAAAGGCATTTTGGGCTACACTGATGAACCGCTGGTATCAACTGACTTCAATCATGATCCGCATTCATCCGTATTCCACATGGATCAGACCAAAGTGATCGATGGCACCATGGTGCGCATCCTGACCTGGTACGACAATGAGTGGGGCTTCTCCAACCGTATGAGCGACACTGCTGTTGCGATGGCTAAGTTCCTCTAAGATAAAATCAACGCCCCTTTTGCTCAAAGAGGGGCGTTTTTCATGTGTTCTATAATATACAGAGAGAAAACCGATGGCTTTCCGCACTCTCGACAATGTTGACGTTCAATCCAAACGGGTTCTGGTACGCGTTGATCTCAACGTACCTGTTGCTGACGGTCAGGTCAGTGATGCCACCCGCATTGAGCGCATTTTGCCAACCATTCAGGAACTGCACAAAAAAGGTGCTAAGACCATTTTGCTGGCACATTTCGGCCGCCCGAAAGGTGAGGCTGTTGCAGAATTTTCGCTGAAAGTTGTGGTTAGCGCTTTGCATAAAGCACTGGGCTTGAAAGTTGCTTTTGCGGAAGATTGCATCGGTGAAAAAGCGGCTGCTGCTGTCAGTGCAATGCAGGACGGCGATGTTTTGCTGCTTGAAAATACCCGTTTTCATAAAGGCGAAGAAAAGAACGACCCTGAATTTGCCAAGGCGCTTGCTGCCAATGGCGATATCTACGTCAATGATGCCTTCTCAGCGGCACATCGCGCACACGCATCCACCGAAGGTCTGGCACATCTTTTGCCAAGCTTTGCTGGCCGCGCTATGCAGGGCGAGCTGGAAGCATTGGAAAAAGGCCTTGGCGCACCGGTGCGTCCGGTTGTGGCCATTGTTGGCGGCGCAAAAGTGTCCACCAAGCTTGATTTGCTTTCCAACCTGATTGAAAAAGTCGATGCACTGGTGATCGGCGGCGGTATGGCTAACACATTCCTTGCTGCCCTTGGTCACGATGTGGGTAAATCTTTGTGCGAGCATGATCTGGCTGACACAGCACGCGCCATTATGGCGAAGGCTGAAACAACCAAATGCGCCATCGTTCTGCCGGTTGATGCGGTTGTGGCATGGCACTTTGCCGCCGATGCACCGCACCAGACCTATGGTGTGGATGCGATCCCTTCTGATGGCATGATGCTGGATGTCGGCGCACAGTCGGTTGAGCGTATTGCTGCGGTGATTGATGATGCCTCAACGCTGATCTGGAATGGGCCGCTCGGTGCATTTGAATTGCATCCGTTTGATGCCTCAACCGTTGCCATCGCCCGTCATGTGGCAGAGCGTACCCGTCTGGGTAAGCTGGTTTCTGTTGGCGGCGGCGGTGATACTGTGGCAGCGCTGAACCACGCGAAGGTTGCAGATGACTTTACTTATATTTCCACCGCAGGCGGTGCTTTCCTTGAATGGATGGAAGGCAAGCCTTTGCCGGGTGTGGATGCATTGAAGGCCTGATCAGGCTTTCAGATCTGTTTAAAAATAAGCCCTGCCGATTTTTTCGGCGGGGCTTTTTATTTTATGCTCGCACAAAATCGCAAACAGGATTAGCCTGTGGATCAAATCTGTTGCAGTTTAACGATCATTAAGAAAACTTGTTCGAACTAAATCGATTGAATTTATTTCAATCGTTTCAAATAGTTGGCGGGCATTTGTTTTATCTGCCAGTTCTGCTATCGGCAAACCAAGCTAACTTTTACAGGAGTTTTTGGGTATGACCGAACGTCTTGAAGATATTGCAGTTGCCATGGTGGCAAGTGGTAAGGGCATTCTTGCAGCCGACGAAAGCTCCGGCACAATCAAGAAGCGCTTCGATTCTATCAATGTAACATCAACTGAAGATGCACGCCGCGACTATCGCGAAATGCTGTTCCGCGCTGATGATGCGATGAAGAACCATATCTCCGGCGTTATCCTTTATGACGAAACCCTGCGTCAGAAAGCCAAAGACGGCACACCGCTGGTTGATATCATGCGCAATGCGGGCAGTATTCCTGGTATTAAAGTCGATATGGGTGCCAAGCCATTGGCAGGCTTTGAAGGTGAAACCATCACCGAAGGTCTTGATGGTCTGCGTGAACGCCTGACAGAATATTATGCGCTGGGCGCTCGTTTTGCTAAATGGCGTGCTGTTATCTCGATTTCTTCTGCGCTGCCAACCTATGGCGCCATCAAGCAGAATGCGCAAGCTTTGGCTCGCTATGCAGCGCTTTGTCAGGAAGCTGGCATTGTTCCTATCGTAGAGCCGGAAATCCTGATGGACGGCGTACCAGGCGACCATTCCATCGACCGCAACTATGAAGTGACCGATGCAGTTCTGAAATCTGTTTTCAATGAACTCTATGATGCCCGTGTAAAGCTCGAAGGAATGATCCTCAAGCCAAACATGGTTATCGACGGCAAAAATGCCCGCACCGCATCTGTTGCTGAAATCGCAGAAAAGACCGTACGTTGCCTGAAAGCCAATGTGCCATCTGCTGTTCCAGGTATTGCATTCCTCTCCGGCGGTCAGTCGGATGTTGAAGCAACTGCAAACCTCAATGCGATGAATGCAGGCTTTGATATGCCTTGGAACCTGACCTTCTCTTATGGTCGTGCATTGCAGGCCGCGGCTCTGAAAGCTTGGGGCGGCAGGGAAGAAAATGTTGCAGCTGGCCAGAAAGCCTTTGCACATCGCGCCCGCATGAACGGCTTGGCCGCAGAAGGCAAGTGGAGCGAAGCTCTCGAAAACGCCGGCTAATAAGCCTGAATTAAAAACCCCGCTTCAAGCGGGGTTTTTTTATATCTGCTGTTTGCTTTGAAGTGCCGTAAGGCATTAAAAAAGCCGGAACGCTGAAAAAGAGTTCCGGCTTTTAGAAGATTTATTAAATTTCTTCTTCGTCGTCGTCTGAGGCAGCGCTTTTGAGCGAAGACAGTTTGGCAAATACCTTATCGGCATCCAGCTCTTCTTCTTCAGCCGCACCACTGTGATAATCACGGTTTTCAGTGGCGGTTGCTGGCATCAATGTCGGATCGATTTCCGGTTCTGCCGGACGATTGCGTGCTGCACGATCCACTTCGATATCCAGATCAATCTGGGTGCAAAGGCCAAGTGTTACCGGATCCATCGGGGTCAGGTTGGCTGAGTTCCAGTGGGTACGGTTACGTATCTGCTCAATTGTTGATTTCGTCGTGCCGAGCAAACGGGAAATCTGAGCGTCTTTAAGCTCCGGATGGTTGCGAACCAGCCAAAGAATAGAATTCGGACGATCCTGACGCTTGGACAAAGGCGTATAACGGGCACCTTTACGCTTTGGCTCTGGAACACGCACTTTCGGCTCTGACAATTTCAGACGGTGGTTGATATCTTTTTCACCGAGTGCAATTTCTTCGCGTGATAGCTGGCCAGTCATGACTGGATCCAAACCTTTGATGCCCTGCGAAGCTTCGCCATCTGCAATGGCTTTCACCTCAAGCGGGTGCAAACGACAGAAATTTGCGATCTGATCAAAAGACAGAGCTGTATTGTCGACAAGCCAGACGGCCGTTGCTTTCGGCATAAGAAGCTGGGTGGCCATTAGATATAATCCTCTTGTTCGTCCGCTCCGGTGGCGCGGGACGTGGGCAAAAACCACAATTTCCGGGAAATTCAAACTCTATATATATGTTTATTTGCTGGTCGGCAAGAAAACCCTGCATGAAGTCGCATTGTTTATCTTCAACTTTGGTGACGAGACAGGGCAGTTTTTCAGCAAAAGCCACGATAATGGGCGGATTTTCACCGAAAAACTGCGGTTTGGGATCATCTAAGTTTCAAAACGATTTTGCCAATATGGTTACCGTCCTCCATACGCTTATGGGCAAGACTGGCTTGGTTGAGCGCAAAGCTTTGATCCATAACCGGTGCAATCTGGCGTTTTTCAAGAAGCGGCCAGACTTGGGCTTGCAGTGCTGCGGCAATGCCAGCTTTAAACGCGACGGAGCGTGCGCGCAAAGTAGAGCCGGTATGGGTCAGGCGCTTGGTCATCAGGCGGGCAAAATTCACGCTCGATTTAGCACCGTTTAAAAATGCAATTTGTACAATACGGCCATCCATGGCAGCGGCCTGATAGTTGCGGTCAACATAGTCGCCGCCAACCATATCGAGAATCACATCCGCCCCTTTGCCTTTAGTGGCAGTTTTGACGGCTTCGACAAAATCCTGCGTTTTGTAATTGACGGCGATGTTGGCGCCCAGTTTCAGGCAGGCATCGCATTTTTCATCCGATCCGGCGGTGGCAATGACAAAAGCTCCAAAAGCTTTGGCCAGCTGAATAGCTGTAGTTCCGATGCCGGATGTGCCGCCGTGAACCAAAAAGATTTCGTCTTTTTTTAAATTTCCGCGCTCAAATACATTGTGCCAGACGGTGAAAAAAGTTTCCGGAATGCAGGCAGCTTCTTCATAGCTGAAACCTTGTGGCATCGGCAAAGCATTGCTTTCATCAACAACGGCATATTCTGCATAGCCGCCACCTGCAAGAAGTGCGCAGACTTTGTCGCCGATTTGATAGTGGCTGGTTTGCGCTCCCACGGCCACCACTTCACCGGCAATTTCAAGACCCGGAATATCGGAAGCACCTTCGGGAGGCGCATATTGGCCAAGGCGTTGCAACACATCAGGGCGGTTAACACCGGCTGCATGCACGCGAACCAAAATGTCCGTTTCTTTCAGCTCAGGAATGTCGCGGCTTGTCAGGCTTAAAACATCAGGCGAACCGGCCTCTTTAATTTCGATGGCTTGCATTTTTTGAGGGTGCTGCGGGTGCATGATGATCTCCTGATTGCTTTAAAATGTCCGAGGCAATTTTAGGGGTGCTAAATCGGTTTATTGGGGTATGATAAATATTTGTG
>JAEWHQ010000109.1 GCA_023387715.1 Pseudomonadota bacterium
CCGTCATCGGTTCCTGAAAGATCATCGAAACGCGGGTTGCCCGCATCTTCTTCATCTCGGCAGCCGAGAGCTGCAAAAGGTCGCTGCCATCCAGTTTGATAGAGCCGCCATTCACCAATAATGCACCTTTGGGCAACAAGCCCATAACCGCTAAAGATGTCACTGACTTACCGGAACCGGATTCTCCCACCAGACAAACGGTTTCACCTTTGCGGATATTAAAACTTACACTGCCCAAAACAGGTGTACCGCTTGGCAAACCAATGATGAGGTTGTCCACTTCCAGCACAACAGGCTCTGAGGAGAAATCATGATTTCTTAATTCCATGTCAGCCCTCCCGTTTTTTCAAACGCGGATCAAGCATGTCACGCGCGGTATCGCCCAACAGATTGATCGACAAAACACATAAAGTGAGCAACAGCCCCGGCCAAAGTACGATGGACGGTTTAATGCGGAAGAACTGGCGTCCTTCAGCCATGATATTGCCCCATGTCGGAATTTCCGTGCTGATACCAGCACCTAAGAAAGACAAAATCGCTTCGGTCAAAATTGCGGAAGCCACAATATAAGTGCCTTGCACAATCAGCGGTGCCATCGTGTTTGGCAAAAGGTGACGGAACAAGATTTTCGGTGTGCTTGAACCCAGTGCAAGTGCTGCTTCCACATAGGGTTCTTCACGCGCGGTTAAGATCACCGAGCGCACCAAACGCACAACGCGCGGCACTTCCGGAATAGTGATTGCAACAATTACCGAACCAATAGACGGGCCATTGAGTGCCACCAATGCAATCGCAATCAGAATGGACGGCATGGCCATCAAAGCATCCATCATCCGCATGATGATTGCATCAGCAACGCGGAAGAAACCGGCAATAAGGCCAATAAAGGCACCAACGATGATTGATGCAGCAGCTGCCAAAACCCCAATCAGCAATGAAATCCGTCCGCCCAAAATCATACGGGAGAAAAGATCACGCCCGTAATTATCAGTGCCAAGAATATACTCGTCCGATGGCGGTTTTAACCGCATCAGCGGGTTCATCGCCAAGGGATCATGTGGTGCAATCCACGGCGAAATCAGTGTTAAAATGATAATTGCAGCCAGTAACAAGCATGCAATCAGTGGCCCGATACCAACGCGTGCGACGCGTGGCAGCGAGAAAAAGCGCAGCATCCAATGCATGCCGGCTGATGTCTGTTCTGTACGCATCAATAACGGATCCTCGGGTCAAACAATGTGTAGGAAAGGTCGATCAGCAGATTGACGAAAACATAAAGAGCACTCGTCAGCAGGATCATGGCCTGAATAACCGGATAGTCACGCGCCAGAACCGCATCGACGGTCAGGCGACCTATACCCGGAATATTAAAGATACTCTCTGTCACCACCACACCGGAAATAAGCAGTGCAAAACCAGTACCGACAATGGTCACAACCGGAACAGCAGCGTTTTTCAAGGCATGCACAAAAAGAAGCCTGCGATCACTAACCCCTTTTGCCCGTGCCGTGCGGATATAATCTTCCCCCAGCACATCAAGCATTGCCGCACGTGTCATACGCGCAATCAGCGCAATATAGATTGAGGCAAGCGTCAGAGCCGGCAAAATAGCGCGCTCCAGAAAACCGCCCAGACCTGCCGAAATCGGTTTGAACCCCTGCACAGGCAACCAGCCGAGATTGACTGAAAACACCAGCAACAAGACATAGCCGACTAAGAATACCGGCACCGAAAAACCAAGCACCGAAAAGCTCATCACCAGATAATCAACCCATGTACGATGGCGCCAGGCAGCAATCACACCCATCGGAATTGCCACAAAAATGGCAATGATAATGGTGAGAACGGCGATTGAAATGGTCGGACCAATACGCTGCGAAACCATGTCGAGCACAGGAACACCCGAGATCAGCGACGTGCCTAAATCGCCCTGAAAAATCTTACCCATCCAGGTAAAATATTGCGTCAAGATCGGTTCGTTCAGCCCCATCGCTTCACGAATACGATCAAGCTGCTCGGTGGTTGCTGCATCGCCTGCCAAAATGGCAGCCGGATCACCCGGTGTCAGACGCAGAAGCAGAAATACAAAAATCGATACCAGCAACAAGACCGGTATGAGTGCAAGAATACGTTTTAACAGATAAACAGCCATATGCGGATCCCGCTTGAGGCGAAGCCGGTTTTATCCGGCTTCGCATTGAACTGGAAATTATCGTTTTAGAAAAACGAAACGCGAAGGCAGTCTATTCTTCTACTTTTTTAATGTTCCAGAATACCGGAACTGGTGCGCCAAGCATGTCGACGACATTTTTGCGACGTGCCTGTGGCGGGTTATATTCACCCAGCGGAATGTAGAGAACATTCTGATATGTATGATCCTGAATTTTCTCGACGACAGCTTTTTGATCTTCCGGCGTTGAAGCTGCGATATATTCTTTTTTCAGCGCCTCAATCTTGTCATCCTGCGGCCAGCCGAACCAGCCCTGATCACCACGACCATTGAGCATGACCGAGTTCAACGGCGTGGCAATTTCCGGAATTTGCCAGTTGGTGAAGAACATGTTCCAGCCACCTTTGGATGGTGCATCCTTGGAAGCGCGACGACCAACCAGTGTTTGCCAATCCATCGGCTGCATATCAACCTTGAAACCAACAGCACGTAATTGTTGCGCTGCAACAACCGGCTGCGGCGACAGGCTGGTCACATCCGTCGGCTGCATCAGCACAACTGGTGTGCCGTCATAGCCTGCTTTTTCAAGAAGCTTTTTGGCCTCTTCGATATTACCGGCCCCGACAAGACTTTCCGAACCGATATCGGTCGCATTAGGCGTACCGCAACCAAAAATCGCACCACAGGTATGATAATAATTCGGATCGGCCATCAATGCGGCCAGTACCGGTTCCTGCGACATTGCCAACAAAGCCGCACGACGAATATCAGGATTGTCAAATGGTGCATGTTTGAAGTTCAAACGCCCCATTGTCTGATAGCCAAGCGGATCGCGCTGTTCGAGCACCACGCTGTCATCGCCGTCAAAAAGCGGCACCAGATCAACGGGTACTTGTTCCATATAATCAATTTCACCGCTCATCAGCGCATTCGAGGCCGTCTGAGCATCCGTCATAGTAACCCAGCGCACCTTGTCGACATTGACGACTTTACCACCCGCCATCCAGCTTGCTGGCTCGCTGCGCGGCACATAATCTTCAAATTTAGCGTAAGTCACACCGACGCCCGGCTGAAACTCTTCCGCAACAAATTTGAAAGGCCCCGAACCGATATGCTCGGTAATGGCAGTGTCTGCCGATGTTCCTGCGATACGGGCAGGCATAATGAAAGGCGGCAGAGCCGACTGTTTGGCAAGGGTATCAAGAAAAGGCGCAAACGGTTCTTTCAATGTCCAAACAATGGTTTTGTCATCACCGGCTTTCAAGCTATCGGTAATATCCATCACCAGCTGGCCACCGGCATCACGTTTTGCCCAGCGCTCTAATGAGGCGACCACATCCGCAGATGTTACCGGCGCTCCATCATGGAATTTCAAGCCATCGCGCAGTGTAAATGTATAAGTTTTATTATCCTCTGAAACAGCCCAATCGGCCATTTGCGGTTGTGGTTTGAAATTTTCATCAACGGCCACCAGCACATCATAAATCATATAAGCATGGTCGCGGGTGATGTGTGCGGTTGTAATAACCGGATCAAGCATGCGCAAATCGGAGTGCATAACTGCGGTCAGTGTTGTTTCTGACCAGGCATGACCGGCACTCAGCGCAATAAAGGATGCTGCAAGGCCATATTTAAACTTACGGAGGATAGGTCCAGATTGTGTTGGTTTAAAAAACTGCATCTATTTGGTTCCCCTGAAGATTGATTATTATGACTTAAATTCTGCTCCCAGCGGCTCAAGACGAAGCCCTGAGCGTAATTTTCTCCATGATAATTGAGCAGGACTGAGCGGCATGGCGCCCAGAGCTGTGCAAACCAGTAGTTTTTCTGCAATCGGCGCAAAATCTGCACGAAAATGCACCGAGCTTTTATTGACCAAAATGGCCTGTTGTTCCGGCTCGATACCAACCATGCGATAAAGCGCACGATCAGCCATTTGTGCCAGATTTGTTGTCACTACAATACGGGTGCCGCCCAGCCGCAAGCAGGCAGACAATCCCATATCCAACCACGCACCGCCGTAATAAGGGCCGGTTGCATGGGCTTTGCCGTCTGATAGTTTTTCAACCACAAAACGCGCAACAAAAGGCTCATCACCTTCAATGCCCGACTTACCGCCGAGCGCAATTTCGATTTCCTCCCCCTCACCTGCAACATGCGCGGCTTTTGCTGCCTCTGCATCATGAATACAGCCAATCGCTGCGCGCTCTGCGCCGCATTGAACAAGTGCCCGCAGCATACCGGTCGTATCAGAACTGCCTCCGGCGCCCGGATTATCCTGCGTATCGGCAATCACCACAGGGCGGCTGGCATTTTGAGCCAGTTCCATAGCCTTTTGCACACCTTCCACTGGCATATAAGCTGTACCTGCAAAGGCCGGTTCTGCATCGGCAAGCGCTTTGGCTATTTTGTCTGCCTGTTGATTAACGGCTTGATCGTCCCAGCCATAAGCAAAGACGGATGAACCACATTCATCAAAATCAGCAGCCGGAAAGCCCATGAAAAGTGAGACTGTTTCAACGTCAGCAGGCAGATTATCCGTCATGGCATAAAGATTTTTGGCAGGCTGCTCATCCGTGCATTGCCATGCAATCGGGATCAGATAATCACCCTGCCGCATGGTTTTATGCCAATTATCCCTGCCCTTATGAATCAAGGCATCAAGCGCTTGCGCCGAGCGATAGCCTGTTTCAGCCATATCAATATGCGGATAGGTGCGAAAACCCACCATCACATCCGTATGTGCAAACATTTTTTTGGTGATGTTACCGTGAAGATCTAATGCAACCGCAAGCGGTTCATGCGGGCGCACTGTGCGCACACGCTCCAGTAATTCACCTTCACCATCATCAATATGCTCGGCAACCATAGCGCCGTGCAGATCGATAAAAATGCCGTCAAGGTCGCCACAATCCCGCAAACCTTCGACAATCTGCGAGACAATGGTTTCATAAGCGTCTTGTGTCACAGGAGCAGACGGAATAGCGCCCGCCCACAAAATCGGCACCACGTCCCAACCAGCTTTTTTTGCAAATTTCAATGCGCCGGCGATGCCCAGATTAATATCAACTGCATTTTTTAAAACTTCATCACCGCGCGACCACGGAATATAGCCACCACCTTGAACAAAGGCGGCCATATTCGCAGGATTAGCTGCAAATGTATTGGTTTCATGTAGAAATCCGGCCACAGCTACGCGTTTGGACACGTGCACCTCCCGTTTTTTTTACACCATCCCCTCAGATGGTTGCTGTATCGTTCAGCGATACATTTGTATTGTTTTTTAATCCTAAGTGATAATTTTGATACTTGTCAATCGATGAATCTGGATTAATGGTTTTCAACATGAACAGATTCAGAGACCTGCGCGGTATTTCCACATTCAGCCCCGAAGATGCGGACGCTTTCAAAGATGATCCGCTATTTTTACGCTCTGTCGCCAGAACTGTGGCCGTGATGATGGCTTTTCAAAATGCCCGTCATCCGCTGTCCCTTTCACAGGTTGCAGCTGAAGCCGGCATCGACCGCAGCGCCGCCCAGCGCATCATTCATTCCTTGATGAAACTCGACATGCTAAGTCGTGATCCTGAAGACCGCGGCTATTTGCCTGGTATGCGGGTGCTGGATATGACGCATGACCTCTTACGCCTCAATCCAATGTTGCAACGCGCCAATCCAATTTTATTGCAGCTGAGACGTCGGGTCAGAGAGCGTGTTGATCTTTCGCTTTTCGATGATGTACGGGTGATTTATGCACTGCGCATGCCCTCCAAACATGAAACCTTTAATGCGACCATTGTCGGTAATACCGTGCCCACCTATTGCACAGCAGGCGGCATTGCCATTCTTGCGCGTTTGCCGGATGAAAAGATTGCCGACATCGTGGGGCGTTCAGACCTTACCCCTTTTACGCAGCACACATTGCGCGATTTGGAAAGCGTCATGCAGCAAGTTAATGCGACGCGAAAGCGCGGCTATTCGATTTTATTAAGGCAGCTTCTAAACCACGAAATTGCCATGGGCGCAGCAATCACTGATGCCAACGGAATACCAATCGGCGCTATCCATGTTGCCGGAAATTTGCAAGAATGGACGGAAGAAGAATTCAGTAATAATTTCGGCTTGTTACTGCAAACAGCCGCAAAAACCATTTCAGAACATGCTTGAAATAAGCGACTAGTAATTCAGGCCGTTCTGAGCAATCAAAACGGCCTGAATTATCTGACCTGATTAGTTTTTATCAGCCGTTGCCTGTTGCAAGAACTTTAACACCGCCTGCCATGAAGCTTCATTGGCTTGTGCGTTATGTTTGGCATCGCCGCCCATTGTTGTCAGATTGCCATTGACCGGATGCGCATGGACAATCTGTGTCGCCGGCACATATGGAAACAGGATCGAATGACCTGCTTCCGGCAGATTATACCACTCCACCGGATAAGCATGTTGAGCGGCCAGCAAACTCGACTGCACTAGCAGCGAATAATAATCAGACGGCCACGCGCCATCATCACCACCGGAAATCAGCATCACCGGCCCAGCAATTTTCTCCACCGGAATACGCGCAATACGCATAGCCTCAGGGTCAGCCAATGCAGTGCGCATAGCAAGGCTATTGCGGCGCGGCTGCTCACCGTCATCATAAGGCTTCCAGCTGGCAAAGCGGTTATTATCCCAGATATGGGTCAGTGGTTTGTCCTGATAAAGCCAGCATGGGCCATCGCGTCCTAATGCCGGATCAGCTGCCGCCTGTCCGCCATGCACAAAAGCACTTGGAACATAACCAATCACCGCCGACACTTTTTCAGGGAAAGTCGAGCCCAGCAGTAAGACAAGTTCGCCACCGCGCGACTGGCCGCTGATGGCGACAAAATCATCCTTCGGCTTGACTGTTTCACGCAGCCAATCAAGGCCTTTTTCGAAATATTCCAACGGCGTGTTGGAGATATATTTCGGCAGGCCTTCTGCGCCAAAATAGCCAAGTGCCAAGGCATGATAGCCACGAGACGCATAAAGAGCCGCGCGTGGCTCATTGATGCCGCCACCTGAACCATTCATAATCATCACAGCAGGGGCAGGTTTATCACCGGCTGCGCGGTAAAGCGTACCGACAAGACCGTTAACCCGCACTTCTTCACGCGTGACACCTTCTGCCATCAATGTCTGGATGAGGTGTGCATCCGCATGTTTTTCGCCGTCACGAACCGTCAGAACTGTTTCAAGCGGCTGCGACAAATCTTTGTTAAACTGCGGCAGCATACCTTCACGGCCATGATGCTGCGACCAGATCAGCCCCATTGCCGACACGCCCTGATAATCACCTGAAAGAGGTGCATCACGGGTAAGATCAACAACACCTTGCGCGTCCGCTTCAAATACGGCTTCGCTTTTCCAGTCAAAGCCTGCACGATTGGTCAGGCTTTGCACGGTGATTTTGCTATGAGGCGTCGCGCCGGAAATAGTAATCCGGCGCTCCACATCAATCAGCGCAACCTCTGGTTCAACTGATATTTTCAACATTATGCTTGTCCTTAGTCGGCTTTGATTTTGCTGACCTGCATCGCAACGGTGCGGTCACTGTTCCAAGGCACAACTTTCAGATCATCACGCGCTGCCCAGATATTTTTATAATGGAACAGTGGAATGATGCCGACATCTTTCGCAACGATCTTAACGGCATTGCGAATGATTTCTTCACGCTTGGCATTGTCAAACTCGGACGTTACATCCGCCAGCGCCTTGTCAAATTCAGCACTGCTATAATTGCCCCAGTTGGAAGCGCCCAAGCCTTTTTCTTTATCCGGTGTCGCCAGAATTGAGGTCATGGCATAGGTGCCTTCACCGGTACCATTGCCCCAACCAATCATGGTCATGGCATATTCGCCCTTATTGGCGCTGCCGGAATAAACCGAGAATGGCACGACTTCGACCTGTGTTTCCACTCCAACGCGTGACCAGAACTGCGCCAGAGCCTGTGCAGTTTCAGGGCCTTGCGGGTAACGATCGCTTGGAACGTGGATGGTCATTTTAAATCCATCCGGATATCCGGCCTCAGCCAAAAGCTCTTTGGCTTTTGCTGCATCAAACGGAATGTCTTTCGTGTCCGGATCATAACCGAATGTGCCTTCCGGCATCCACTGATTGGCAGAAGTTGCACCATTTTGCATGATACGGCTGATGAGACCTTCACGGTTGACCGCCACATTAAGCGCTTCACGCACTTTCTGGTTCAAAAGCGGATTTTCCTTCAAAGGATTACCGGCTTTGTCGGTCAAATATTTTGAAGGCTCCGGATTGAAGCTCGGCTGCATGATAAGCGCGCGCAAGCCCGGATAAGCATAGACCTTAACGCCTTCGGATTTTTCCAGCTTGGCAATGTCAGCAACCGACACTTTGTCGATCACATCCACGTCTTTGGCCAGAAGTGCAGCCGTACGGGCAGGACCATTATTGATATAGCGGTAAGTGACATTTTCCCATTCAGGTTTGTCACCCCAATAGGCGTCATTGCGCTTCATCAAAACGCGGTCGCCCGGTGTATAACCTGCATAGTTGTAAGGCCCGTTGGTCACCATCGCCTTGCCGCTATTATAGTCCTCGGTAGTTGATTTTTCACCGACATGTTTGCTGACAATGTAAAGGCTGGAAAGCGTTACCGGCAGCAACGGATCAGGCACAGTGGTTTTGATAATCAGGTGATGATCATCAATGATTTCGACCTTATCAACGGTGCGGATAAAGCCTTTAACGGTGGCAACACTGCCCGGAACATCACGGGCGCGCTCATAGGAAAAAGCCACGTCTTCAGCGACAATCGGCTTGCCATCCGACCAGACAGCATCTTCATGCAAAGTAAATTCCCATGTCAGCGGATCGACATTGCGCCATGATTTGGCAACGCCCGGCTGCATGTTGACCACATCTTTGCCGGTCAGCGGATGCCAGAAATGCTGAGCAACAGAGTGATCACCCGCATGGTTGTTCAACTGCGGATCAATCGAAGACAGCGGATCGGCAAAACCAATGCGCAGATCTTCCGCCATCGCGCTGGCAGAAAATAGAAAGGATGTCATTGCGAGGGCACTGAACAGATTTTTCATGCGTTTAACTCCTGTTGAGCCATAGGAC
>JAEWHQ010000155.1 GCA_023387715.1 Pseudomonadota bacterium
GCCTTGGTCAGCTCGCGGCACAAAGCGCCTTCGCGGGCTTCACCAAACACATGCACCATATCACTTAAAGTAGCAGCAGCACGGTTAGGTGATTCAAAGAAAATCAGCGTGGTATCAATGGCTTTCAGCGCTTCTAACCGCGCACGGCGCTGGCCTTGCTTGGGCGGCAAAAACCCGCAAAACATAAATGTATCAGTCGGCAAACCTGTGGCAGTCAAAGCCGCCAGCACTGCGGAAGCACCCGGAACCGGAACCACCTTAATGCCTGAGCTACGCGCTTCACCGACCAAGCGAAAGCCCGGATCAGAAACAAGCGGTGTGCCGGCATCAGACACCAGCGCCACACTTTTGCCTTCGAGCAAAGCGCCAATCAGTTTTGGCCCTGCTTCCGTTGCATTATGTTCATGATAAGCAACTGGGCGACGTGTAACGCCAAAACGGTCAAGCAATACGCGTGTTACTCGCGTATCTTCACAAGCCAGAATATCGGCACCGGCAATGGTTTCAATACCACGCAGGGTCATATCGCCTAAGTTTCCGATAGGGGTCGAGACAATATAAAGCGCAGGCTCCAAAGGGCGTGCCCGTTGCGGAACACCACCAATGACATAATCACGCGATTTAACTTCGTCTTCCACAAGCAAAAACCTTAAAAAATTCAATCACCGAAGTGAATAACATTATAATGACAGATCAGCCACCACTGCATCCAGCAATAATGAACCGGCAGGCGTGGCGCGAATGAAATCATCATTCATGCGTTCAAGCGCTCCCTGCTCGATCAAGCGGTTCAGGCGGTCTGCATTAATGGTGTGACCAGTCAGGCGCTGATAGCGGCGCAAATCAACCCCTTCACGCAGACGCAAGCCCATCATCAGAAACTCGTCGCCTTGCTGATTACCGTTGAGATGCTCCTGCTCAACAATACCGTGGCCGGTATTTTCAACCCGCTCCAGCCATGTTTCAGGATGTTTTTCGGTAATCGTCACCGTACGCGTATCATTTTCAATGAACCGGCCATGCGCCCCCGGCCCCACACCGACATATTGGCCATAGCGCCAATAAACCAGATTATGCTGCGATTCACGCCCCGGAACCGCATGATTGGAAACTTCATAAGCCGGAAGTCCGTGCTCGGCAGTCACCCTTTGCGTTTCCTCATAAAGCGCTGCGGCATGATCCGGCTCTGGTGTCACCAGTTTTCCGGCCTTCCAAAGATTATAAAACTGCGTGCCCTCTTCAATTGTCAGCTGATAAAGCGACAAATGATCGGCGGCCAGTGAAATGGCTTCTTTCAACTCGCCACGCCAGTCTTCAATGGTCTGGTCAGGGCGGGCATAGATCAGATCAAATGAGAGACGCGGAAAAATCTCACGTGCCAGACCGATCGCCACTTTGGCTTCATCCACTGAGTGTAAACGCCCAAGACGGCGCAGATCACGATCATTCAATGCCTGCACACCAAGCGACACACGATTGACACCGGCCGCACGATAGCCGCGAAAACGATCCGCTTCCACACTGGTCGGATTGGCTTCGAGTGAGATTTCAATATTGTCAGCAACTGACCAGCGCTTGGCAATACCATCCAAAAGCGCAGCAACCGTTGCAGGCTGCATCAAAGAAGGCGTGCCGCCGCCCAAAAAGATACTGGTAACCGTGCGCGGCCCTGTGCGGTCGCGCAGAGTTTCCATTTCACGATTAAAGGCGGCTGCAAAGCGTTCCTGATCCACCGGCTGATGGCGCACATGGCTGTTGAAGTCACAATATGGGCATTTGGCCATGCAAAACGGCCAATGCAGATAAATGCCAAAAGCATTCTCCCCATCAGAGGCTGCGATCGGGTGCTGCAAAGCCTGCGCGGTGTTCAGTTCCAAACTTTTTAATACCTATTTTCAATAAAATTATTCGATGCCCAATAGATCACGGGCGAAAAGCTGAAAGGCACGGGCACGATGCGAGAGCGCATGTTTGTCACCTGGTTTCCAGCCATGTTTTTCCTGCGCGGTCATCTCACCAAATGTCTTGTCATAGCCATCCGGCAAAAAGACAGGATCGAAGCCAAAGCCCAATTCACCGCGTGGCGGCCAAACCAGCTGACCTTCCACTTCGCCGCGATAATACTCAGCTGAACCATCAGGCTTAGCCAGACAAATCACCGACACGAAACGGCCTTTACGTTGGTGCGGTTCACTGGCGCCTTTGGCCTGCATAGCATCTTCAACCTTGCCCATTGCCATAGCAAAGTCACGGCTGCCATCAGGCAATTCTGCCCAATTAGCGGTATAGACGCCCGGTTTTCCGTCAAGTGCATCGACAACAAGGCCTGAATCATCAGACAAAGCCGGCAATCCTGTGGCGCTGGCCGCGGCATAGGCTTTGATATAGGCATTTTCTTCAAATGTGGTGCCGGTTTCATCAGGCTCCGGCAATCCGAGCTGACCGGCAGACTGTGTTTCAAAACCGAACGGCCCCAACAGATCATCAAATTCGCGCAGCTTTCCTGCATTATGCGAGGCAACGACCAGCTTGGTTTCTTCAAGTTTTTTCATAATCTCAGCACCACATTTAAATTTTTATCAATCAGACAATCAGGCTACAGCCATTTTCTGCAAAGAAACCAGACGGTTTACACCGGTTTTGGCCAAAGCCATCAGATTGGCAAATTCTTCTTCGGAGAAAGGAACACCTTCAGCCGTGCCCTGAATTTCAACGATACCGCCTGAACCGGTCATGACGAAATTCGCATCGGTCTGAGCGCTTGAATCTTCCGGATAATCCAGATCAAGCACCGGAGTGCCTTCATAAATACCGCAAGAAATAGCAGCAACATGGTCTTTCAGCACTTTGTCGAGCTTGACCATCTGACGGCTTTCCATCCAGCGCAGGCAATCATGCAGCGCTACCCAGCCACCGGTAATCGCAGCGGTACGGGTGCCGCCGTCAGCCTGAATGACATCACAGTCAACAGTGATCTGAAATTCGCCCAAAGCCTGCATATCGACAACCGCACGCAGCGAGCGGCCGATCAGACGCTGAATTTCCTGTGTGCGGCCACCCTGTTTGCCAGCCGCTGCTTCACGGCGCATACGGTCACCCGTTGAACGTGGCAGCATGCCATATTCCGCAGTGACCCAACCTTTACCGGTATTACGCATCCAGCCCGGCACTTTTTCTTCCAAGCTTGCAGTGCACAGCACATGCGTATCGCCAAATTTGACGAGGCAAGAGCCTTCCGCATGTTTGGAAATACCACGCTCGAAAGAAACAGCCCGCATTTCATCGGCTGCACGATTGGATGGACGCATAAGATTTAACCCCGATTCATATAAGAAGTTTCTGCTTTTAAGCCGCAATGACGCAAATAGAAAGGCATTTCACAAGCCAGTTTTTATCATAGCCTTTACACAACTGTTTTAACAGTTTCATTCAAAGTCTTTGACCTTGGCACTTGCCACCTTATATTTAAGGAGCAACAGCACATTCAGACACAAGGTTTAAGGCGGGACGATGATCCAGTCACCAGCACATGACGTTCTCAGTTCGCTTGACCAGCGTTCGCGCGAAATCTTTCGCCGGATTGTCGAAAGCTATCTAAATGACGGCGATCCGGTCGGCTCCCGCAATCTGGCGCGTATTCTGCCGCAAGCCTTGTCGCCCGCCACCATCCGCAATGTGATGAGTGATCTGGAACATCTGGGGCTGATTTACTCGCCGCATATTTCAGCAGGCCGCATGCCGACACAAATCGGCTTGCGTTTCTTTGTTGATGCCTTTCTGGAAATCGGCGATCTGCCGCCCGATGAGCGCTCCAGCATTGAAGCGCAGGTGCGCGCTGCCGGACAAACCCATTCGGTTGAAAATATCCTGACGGAAGCAAGTCAGGTGCTTTCCGGCCTCTCGCGTGGCGCCGGACTGGTGCTGGCCACCAAGGCCGAAGGCGCGCTGAAACATATTGAATTTGTGCGCCTTGAACCAACGCGCGCTTTAGCTGTGCTTGTCATGCAAAATGGTGATGTGGAAAACCGCGTGCTGGAACTGCCGCCCGGTGTGAGCGCATCACAACTCATCGAAGCCTCCAATTTTCTCAATGCCCATATTCATGGCCGCACACTCACCGAAGCGCGCAATGAATTGGAAAAACTTAAAAACGAAACCCGCGAGGCACTCGACAGCCTGTCGCAAAGCCTTGTTGCGCAAGGACTTGCCATTTGGGGTGGCAGCGGCTCCGACCAACCTGCCCGCCTGATCGTGCGTGGCCGCTCCAACTTGCTTGAAAATATCAGCGCTCAGGATGATCTGGAGCGCTTGCGCCATCTTTTTGATGATCTGGAAACCAAAGACGGCATGATCCAATTGCTTGATCTGGCCGAGGCCGGATCAGGAGTGCGAATTTTCATCGGCTCGGAAAACAAGCTTTTCTCGCTTTCCGGCTCCTCACTTGTTGTGGCGCCTTATCGCGACGGCGAACAGCGCGTGGTCGGCGCGCTTGGTGTCATTGGCCCGACAAGGCTTAATTATGCCCGTATCGTTCCCATGGTCGATTATACGGCGCAAATTGTCTCACGATTGCTGCGATAACCATGACGAAAACCATGAGGGCATTGCAATTATAACTGTCAGAATGCACAAGGTATGCACATTAAGCCTTGATTTTCATGCGCTGACACTCGATATCCGCCACAAACACTTATTCAAGACGGAAGAACATCATGACTGAAGAAAAGAAAAACCCTGAAACAGCCGATCTTGACAAGCGCGACCTGAACAATCCCCGTGACCGGGATGCGCTGAAAAAAGCGGCTGATGATTTTTTGAAGTCCCGCAAGGCGGAAGCAATGGAAGAAGTGGCTGACGAAGAGGAAATTAATCCTTTTGCGCATCTGGTGGACGAAAATGCAGCGCTGAAAGACCAGCTGTTGCGTCTGGCAGCCGATATGGAAAATCTGCGCAAGCGTACATTGCGCGATGTCGCTGATGCCAAAACCTATGCGGTGACCAATTTTGCCCGCGATATGCTGGGCGTTTCCGACAATCTGCGCCGTGCGCTCGATGCCATTCCGGCAGAATCACTCGTTGAAGGCAGCGGCCTTAAAGGCTTGGCCGATGGTGTTGATCTGACCGAACGCTCCATGTTGCAGGCCTTGGAACGCCACGGCGTGACCAAGCTTGATCCGGAAGGTCAGAAGTTTGACCCGAATTTCCATCAGGCCATGTTTGAAGTGCCAAACCCTGATGTGCCAAACAACACTGTTGTGCAGGTTGTTCAGACTGGTTACGCCATTGGCGACCGCGTGCTTCGCCCTGCTCTGGTGGGTGTGTCCAAAGGTGGTGCAGCACGCGCCCCTGAAGCAGATGATCAGGCAAAAGACGCTTAAATTCTGCTAAGAGACTAAACTTACATTCAATCCTTATAATTTCGGGGGCGCAAAAAAACATTTGCGCCCCCGCTCAGTCTCAATACACTCCCTGATAAGAGTGGCGTTGCGGGGAGCGTCTTAGTGACCATACTGACTTTTTTGAACTATGCCGGCGTTTTCGTTTTTGCGGCGACCGGCGCTTTAGCTGCATCCAGACGTCAATTGGATATTGTTGGCTTTATCTTTCTGGCCAATGTCACCGGTATCGGCGGCGGTACCATTCGTGACCTCATCCTTGGTGATGATCCGGTTTTCTGGGTCAGAGAACCGCTCTATCTGGTCACCGGCACGGCTGCGGCCATTCTCGTTTACTTTACCGCCCATCTGGTTGAATCGCGTTATCGCGTGTTGTTGTGGCTCGACGCCTTGGGGCTTTCCTTCTACAGCGCCATGGGTGCCGCCAAAGGGCTTGATCTGGGCTCTGACCCGATGGTTGCCGTGGTCACCGGAATTTTCACCGCCACCCTTGGCGGTGTCTTGCGCGATATTATCGCCGGTGAGCCATCTGTTCTGCTCAAACGCGAAATTTATGTCACCGCTGCTCTGGCCGGTGCCTGCGTTTATGTCGTGATGCATATGGCACAGATCGACACGATGATTGCTGTCATTTGCGGCAGTCTGGCAGCCTTTATTGTACGTGGCGGCGCGTTGATCCGCGGCTGGAAATTGCCGGTTTATAAACCGCATCCGGGACGCACCGAGGCTGAACTGAAACGCGACGGCGTTATCCGCGAAGATTAATCAAAAATAAGCGCATAAAAAAACGACTGATATTGTTGCCAATATCAGCCGTTTTTTTGTAATTTAAGACAAATAATTAAAGCAGTCCGGCATTTTTAGCGGCACCCGAAAGGCTACCCTGCGAACGCGGCCCCATTTGCTGAACGATAATACCGGCAGCCAGCGCACCAAGACGCGCACTGTCTTCCAGCGAGCGGCCATTGGTATAGCCAAAGAGGAAACCAGCCGCGAACAAATCACCGGCACCGGTTGTGTCCACCAGCTCGGAGATATCAATAGCCGGAACGCTCACGCGCTCGTTTTTACGAACAACCACCGCGCCTTTTTCCGAACGGGTCACGATTGCAAGTTTGCAATCATTGGCAAGTGCCTGCACGGCTGTGTCAAAATCATCGGTCTGATAAAGTGATTTTGCTTCGTCCTCATTGGAAAAAACAATATCGACCGTGCCGGAGCGCATCAGTTCCAGAAACTCGTCACGATAACGGTCAACACAGAACGGGTCAGACAAAGTCATTGCCATTTCATGGCCGTGATCATGGGCAACTTTTGCCGCCAGACGAATGGCTTCCTTGGCGCGTGGCGGATCCCACAAATAGCCTTCAAAATAGGTGACTTTTGAATCTGCCACTTTTGAGGCTTCAATATCTTCAGGCCCCAGCTCAACGCAGGCACCAAGATAAGTGTTCATCGAACGCTCACCATCCGGCGTCACAAAAACCATGCAACGTGCAGTCGGGATCTGGTTTTCCAACGGGCGCGTGTCAAAAGCCACACCTTGTGCGCGGATGTCATGCGCAAAGACGCCGCCCAGACTATCATTGGCCACTTTACCGAAATAAGCCGCACGACCGCCCAGATTAGCGATACCAGCAGCCGTATTACCGGCACTACCGCCGGACATTTCAACCGCCGGTCCCATGCGGCTATATAAAAGCTCTGCACGCGAACTATCAATCAAGTTCATCGCGCCTTTGATAATGCCGTTGGAGACCAAAAATTCATCATCAGAACGCGCAATAATGTCGACGATCGCGTTACCGATACAAAGAACGTCATATGTAGCCATAAGATAATCCAGAAGGCTCCCGTTGTTATGTATCAAGCAGATTCCTGCGGTGATTTATGCGATGACTTAGCCCTTTGGCGTGATAATAGCCACCCTGTAAACTAAGAGCACATAAATTATCTGTGAGAAGTATCGCGAAAACCGCGCACTCCCCAAGCTCTGCACCAGCACTCCCCAAGTACTCCCTAAGCCTTGGCCAAACCTTGCACTCCCCCTTGTGAGACGAAAGTCTACCACCTATCTTTAAGGCCGCAGACCTCATCTATAACTGGAGTTTTCATGGTCTTATCGGCTGCCTTAACCGCCTTGCAACGCCTGTTTAGTACAGAATATCGCGCTATATTCTGGAAAGTTCTGGGGCTCACCATTTTATTATTGATGGGCGCATGGGCAGCACTCAGACAAGTGTTTTTCACATTTGCATGGCCGTGGCTGGAAACGCTTCTGCCCGGTCTTCCGGCATGGACAGGCTGGCTTGGGCTGGTGGCTGCCATCATTGCAGGCATGGGGCTTGCACTGGTGCTCGCCCTGCTGATTGCACCCGTGACAGCACTGATTGCCGGTCTTTTTCTTGATGACATTGCCGAAATCGTCGAGCGGGAAGATTATCCCGATGAACCGGTGGGCACCGAACTGCCTATCGGACGCGCGATGATCGTATCGCTCAAATTCTTAATCATTGTCATTGCCGGCAATATTCTGGCGCTGATGCTGCTCTTGGTGCCCGGTGTCAATCTGATCGCCTTTTTCATCATCAACGGCTATTTGCTGGGGCGCGAATTCTTTGAATTTGCCGCCATGCGCTATCACCCGGAACAAGAAGCCAAGGCCTTACGCTCGCGCTATAGCGGCACGATTTTCTTGGGCGGGCTCATCATTGCATGTTTTCTGGCAGTGCCGCTTCTCAGCCTGCTGACACCGCTTTTTGCTGCCACCATGATGGTGCATCTGCATAAAGCGATCATGCGTCAGGAGAAGAACCTTATCCCAGTTTTTCAGGGATAGTGGTCAGTGGTGCGGGTATGGCATTGGTTTTCGACGCCGATTTGCAAATATCCGCAATCACGCAGAGCTGGCATTCAGGCTTGCGCGCCTTGCAGGTATAACGCCCGAACAGGATCAGCCAATGATGGGCATGCTGCATAAATTCTTCAGGAATGATCCGCAGTAAAATTGCTTCCACCGCATCCGGCGTTTTGGCCGGAGCCAAACCAATCCGCGTACCAATACGCAAAATATGCGTATCCACCGCCATGGTTGGCTGGCCGAAAGACATGTTTAAAACCACATTGGCAGTTTTACGACCGACCCCCGGCAGCGTCATCAGGTCTTCACGATTACCCGGCACTTCACTGCCAAAATCGCGGATCAAAGCCTCACAAAGCAGAATGACATTTTTAGCTTTATTGCGCCAAAGACCGATGGTTTTGATATATTCGCCCACCGTTTCTTCACCCAGTGCCAGCATTTTCTCCGGCGTGTCAGCAATAGCAAATAATGCGCGCGTCGCTTTATTAACGCCCGCATCGGTTGCCTGTGCTGATAAAACCACCGCCACCAGCAATGTAAACACATTCACATGTTCCAGTTCGCCCTTTGGCTCAGGACGCTGAATGCTGAAACGACGGAATATTTCATGCACCTCATCGCGCGTATAAAGCGTACCGGCAAGGCGGCGGGCTTTACGCTTTGGTGTAGTTGTCATGTCTGTAACGGATGATTTTACTTTAGGCTGTTCCATATCCACTCTATAATCACTATTATGGTGACATAACAGTCGTAAGCTTGACGCAGCCAGCAACAGGTTATCATGGTTGATTATCATCCCGACGGTGCGCAGCCTGATCAATATGACAGGCCGATTTTTCAGGCACTTCTCCAACCCTATCGCTCACTCGGGCGCAAAGGGTTTATCGTGTTGATGTCAGCGCTGATTGCCTGCTGGCTTTCGGTAAGTTTCGTCTTTTTCTCACTGGGTGCCTGGCCGATCTTCGGCTTTTTCGGGCTTGATATTGCACTGATTTATTGGGCTTTCCGCGTCAATTACCGTGCAGCACAAGCACGCGAAGAAATATCTGTTTCCAAAGCCGCACTGCATATCCGCCAGATTGCCGCTTCAGGGCGCGTGCAAAATCATCAGTTTAATCCGTTCTGGACGAAGTTTCATGTTGACCGACGCCCCGACATCGGCATCATCGCGATGAATATTGAAAGCCGTGGCCAGATTTTAAAAATAGGCAGCTTTCTTAATCCGGATGATCGGGAAAGCTTTGCCAGTGCTTTTTCATCAGCCTTGCGTGAAGCCAAAAGCAGCTGAGTTTTTCCACATCTGCCACTCAGATTAAGCATTTATATCAGGCTTACATAAGCGCCCCTTGAAGTCAGTAATCGCAAAAGCCATATTACTAAAAATGCTGAAGATGCCGGATTCGGGTCTTCACAACACAATACGGTCGCTTTGATAAGGACTGAGAAGATGACACGGCTAACACCATTTTCGAGCCCTTTGCTGCTCGGTTTTGATACGATGGAAAAGACACTGGAACGCCTGACCAAATCCGGTGAAGGCTACCCGCCTTATAATATCGAGCGTTTGCGCCATGAAAGCGGCTCCGAGCGTTTGCGTATTTCTCTGGCAGTTGCCGGCTTTTCCAGCGAAGATCTCGACGTCACCACAGAAGATAACCAGCTGGTTATCCGCGGCCGTCAGAGCGATGATACAGAACGTGAATTTCTGCATCGCGGCATCGCAGCCCGCCAGTTTCAGCGCATGTTTGTGCTGGCAGACGGTATGCGGGTTATCGGTTGCGAACTGAAAAACGGCCTTCTGTCCATCGATCTCGACAGGCCGGAGCCTGAACGCCTGATCAAACGCATTAATATTTCCGTCAAGGAATAAGAGATTAAGAGCGTATCGCGCTCTAGGTTCAATGACGGGGCTTACTTTCAAAGCCCGTCAGCTGGAGGTAATGATTATGAACCATCCAAAACCAATTCTAACTGAAACAGAATTTGCCAATCTTGGCGCTGGCGAAATCGGCTATGTACGCAAAATACGCTCGGATGATCTGAGCCGCAATTTTCCGTCGCTCCCGCCACTTGCTCCTAATATGGAGTTCTGGGCACTGTTTGGCGCCAGCGGTGAGCCAATCATCCTGTCTGACGTGCGTGCCAACGCATTAGCAGGCGCGTGGGATCACGAGCTGCGCACGGTTATGCTGCAATAATCAGATTGAGCAAAGCAACTTAAAATGAAAAGGCTGCGTCGCAAAACACGACGCAGCCTTTATTATTTCAATAATTTAAGCCGCATTCGACGCCGGATGCGTCGTTAAAAATGAATATAAAATCTGCACATCATGGGTGCCGCGCAGTTTTGCCACCACATCGGCATCACGCAGCAATCTGGCAATGCGTGAGAGTGCTTTAAGATGATCCGCACCGGCATTTTCAGGTGCGAGCAGCAAGAAGACAAGATCAACGGGCTGATCGTCCAATGCTTCAAAATCAACCGGTGTTTCGAGACGGGCGAATACGCCGGCAATTTTCGAAATACCTGTCAGCTTGCCGTGCGGAATGGCGATACCATTACCCACACCGGTGGAGCCAAGACGCTCACGCTGCAGAATTGTTTCAAAAATTTCTCTCTCGGGGAGACCGGTCAGTTCTGCAGCTTTTTCAGACAAAATCTGTAAAAGCTGTTTTTTGGAGCTGGCCTTCAACGCAGGGATAATCGCCCCCGGCTGAATCAGATCGCTGAGATCCATTCTCTCCATTCCTTCTTCAAGCGGGCTTCCTTGCCCAGAAGAGATACGTGCAGCCTTTCAAAAACAGGCTGCACGCAACTCCACGATTGAATCAGGCTTTCGGCATATTCTGGCGGGTTACCGTTGACGGATCAACCCAGCCGATATTGCCGTCAGCCCGACGGTAAACAATGTTAACTTCATCATTGCCCGCATTGCGGAAGACCAGCACCGGATGTTCGGTGAGATCCAGCTCCACAACCGCAGAGGCAACACTCATAGTCCTCAAGGTAACCGAAGATTCCGCGACAATTGTCGGAGCGTAATCTGCGGGCAACTCTTCTTCTTCCTCAAGAAGCGGAGCCATAACACGATAAGCGATATCAGCATAGCCCGTGTTTGTAGCAGCCTGGCGAGATTTAAGACGTCGCTTATAGCGTCTTAAACGTGTTTCTATTTTTTCTGCGGCAATATCAAAAGCCAGTTGCGGATCCTGAGCCTCGCCCGTGCTTTGCAAAGTTGCACCGCTATCCAGATGCAACATGCAATCAGCAGCGTAACGCGAGCCTGACTTCGTTACAGTAACTTGCCCTGCAAATCCATGTTCAAAATATTTACTGACGGCTTCGGTCACCCGATCATTAATGCGGGTCCGGAACGCATCGCCTACGTCCATGTGCTTACCCGATACACGCAGAGTCATATAGCAATACCTCATATGTGTTCATCTTACGACTCAATCTAACCACATGGAATGCAAAGCGCCAAGCGATCAGATGTTAAACTTTACACAAATATGAACTATTTGATCCTGTTCGTTGATAAGAGCTCACAAAAACAAAAACGCGTCTTAAATATTCTGTCCGGCAGAAGCAATTATTTTATAATAAAACTGCTTGCAAAATCCGCTTTTCCCAAAACAATCAACAATGTTCCACCGAAGTAAAGCTGTTGGATGATTGTTTTTACTTTGCCATGAATCAATATCCTATAATGCCGTTAACTACTTTATTTTTCAACTGGTTTATTCTTGAACCTAACTTGAAACCTTCTGGCCATAGCCAAGCGGGTTATTTATGAATGCTGGGCTCTCATGTCAACCTGCATCACTTCATCTCAGACTAAAATGTAATAATTGTTGAACGAAAAAACTGCGTAACAGCATACAAAAGTACAAGCGAACGGTCTGATTTTAAAACAAAAACGGGCCGGAAAAATCCGACCCGTCAAAAACAACAAGCAAATCACTTTTAAAGCGTGAACTGGTCACCCAGATAAAGACGGCGCACATCCGGATTGGCCACAATTTCATCCGGCTTACCGTGCGTGAGCACCTGACCGGCATGAATAATATAAGCGCGATCAATCAGCCCCAGCGTTTCACGCACATTGTGATCGGTAATCAGCACACCAATGCCACGGCTGGTGAGATGGCGCACCAATTGCTGAATGTCGGATACTGCAATCGGGTCAACACCGGCAAATGGCTCATCAAGCAGCATGAAATTCGGACGCGATGCAAGTGCACGCGCAATTTCAAGACGGCGGCGTTCACCACCCGACAAAGCAATCGCAGGCGCTTTACGCAAATGCGAAATATGAAATTCTTCCAGCAGGGCATCCAGCTCGAAAGCACGTTTTTTGCGGTCTTTTTCAACCACTTCCAAAACGGCCTTGATGTTATTTTCCACTGAAAGACCACGGAAAATCGAAGCTTCCTGCGGCAGATACCCAATACCTAAGCGCGAGCGGCGATACATCGGCATGGATGTGACATCGAAACCATTGATCTCGATAGTGCCGCTATCGACCGGCACCAAACCTGTCACCATATAAAAACAAGTGGTTTTACCGGCACCGTTTGGCCCCAGAATACCAACCGCTTCACCAGCACGCACACCAAAAGACACACCATTAACAACCTGACGGCCATTATAGCTTTTGGTCAGTCCGCGCGCGACAAGCGTATTGTTCAGATCACCGCGTCGTTCACTCAAGCCAAAGTCATCATGCTCCATATGGTCATACGTGCTTTGTCCTGCCGATGCAGTTTTCTGGTCTTGCTCAGGAGTAAAAGATGCCACGTAAACCCCTGTAGCTTAACGTCTGTTTGCGGCCGCGCCGCCATCTTCGGATTTAGGCGACATGATAATGGAAACACGTCCCTTTTTGGCGCCTGGGCATGCCTCAAGAAAAGCTTTACCGGTATCCATATGGGCAGTCATTTTGCAGCCTGTAGCCACATTATCACCATCGGTCAGCACAACTTTTTTACCCTGCAAAACCATCTGCTGGTTTTTGGCATTGTAAACACCAGTATCACCGGTCGCGACCTGAGGGCCTGATTTCAGATAAACTTTTTCGCTGACTTCCAGACGATCAATACCGGATGCAGAAAGTCCGGCTGCGCCCTGAGGGGCTGCGGCTGCGTCGGACTTATCGCCACCCTTATTATAATGAACTGTCATTTTGCCAGCACGCAAAACGGTTTCGCCCTGTACGACAGAGACATTACCGATGAAAATCGCAATGCCTTCTTTATCGCGCATTTCCAAGCGATCAGCGTCGATTTTAACCGGCTCTTTGCCGTTAGAAAGGTTAAGACTGCCGAACGGCACTTGTTCGGTTTGTGCAGAAGCACTCAACGGAGACATGCTCAAAGCCAGCCCCAGACCAGCTGCTGCAAGCCAGACATTTGCCTTGCTGCGCGCGAAGCGTGCTGCGCTTTGTTTCATTTCAACGCATTTTGCGCGCATAATCTGATCCCCTGAATCGTACAACCGTAAAGCATGTAACGAATAAATTCATAACAAACATTAAAGTTTTAATATAGACTAAAGCCACACACATCAATGCGAAGCATCAAATTGCAGCCATATCGCAAGCTTGATTAAAATACACTGTGGCTTGATGCCACTTTATATAAAGCTTTGATAAGTTTCAAAGGCCGACCGCATCCGAAAATACGCACCGCCAAGAGAGATTATTTTTCACCTTCAGGCGCTACAATGGTCAGATGAACTTCATCTTCAAAAACCACCACATCGCCGCTCGACTGAACCTGCATTTTATTTGCCTGAATATGGGTTGAGCCGCTTTTAATATCCACCGGACTGTCAGTCATAATCTGACCAGTGGCAATATTCACATCAGCCGAACTCATTTTGGCAATCAGGCCATCGGTTGTCGTGACCGTAAAATCACCAACCAGTTTCATGCGGCCGTTCACATTATCATAAATACCGTTTTGCGCATTGATAATGGCCTGATTTTCAGCACCCACCGGCAATTTCGCACTGATACCTTCCAAAGTGATGACGCCTTCATTTTTGACATCCTGCGTCGCTTTGGTCGCGGTCAAATTATAAGGGCGGTTTTCTTTGGTAAAACCATTCAAATTCGGATTGGCCATCACCAGCTTGCCGTTTTCCAATCCGTCACCCAGATTGACTTTGACGGTAGAGGCAGGTGTTGCCAAAAATGTAAACCAGCTGAAAACAGCGCCAACTACAACGGCTGCAACAGGCAAGCCGATTTTCCAAAACTTTACGCGCGTGGAATGACGCTGCGCCGCCTGAAACACCGATACAGCTTTTTCGCTCGCGCCAAAATTCATGCCCGAGCGCGTATTCGCGTCCGCTGCATGATCAGCATAAAGAGCATTGCTATGTTCGTTCACAGACAAAAGACTATCCAACACTAATAATCCGGCCGAGCCCGATTGCCCGACACGGCCGCTAATCCGGCTCTCGCCAGAATTCTCGCAAATTTCATTTCAATGTGGTTTATTTGGGGTACAAACCGACCTGAGACAAGGCCATATACAACTATAAAGCTAAATTCGCGGTAAAAAAGATAGATTAAAACGTAATGACGCGATAATCTGCCGCAAGATTTCTATCAATATTTTAGAAAAACATAAAAAGGCTACCATGACCCAGACTGCCGATGCCATGATCGACAGACGTCGTATCAGACGCAAACTCACCTTCTGGCGCAGTGCATTTTTAATTGTGCTGGCTCTGGCTCTGATTGCGATAGCCACCACGCAAACTGCGACTTTTTCCGGTTTGAACACACCGCATATTGCAAAAGTGCGCATTGAAGGCACCATCGCGCAAAATGATGAATTGCTGAAAAGGCTGGAACTCATCGCCAAAAATGACGCGGTTAAAGGCCTGATCGTCATCGTCGATTCTCCGGGCGGCACCACTGTTGGCGGCGAAACCATTTTCAACGCGATCCGTAAAGTGGCCGAGAAAAAACCGGTTGTAACCAGTGTCGGCAATCTGGCGGCCTCTGCCGGTTATATGATTGCGGTTGCATCCGACCATATCGTCGCGCATCAATCTTCCATCGTCGGCTCTATCGGGGTGCTGTTCCAATATCCTGACATTTCCGAGCTGATGAACAAGATCGGCGTCAAAATGGAGGCGGTCAAATCATCTCCGATGAAGGCAGAGCCGAACTTTTTCAATCCGGCCAGCGAAGAAACCAAAGCCATGATCCGCAATATGATTATGGATTCTTATGACTGGTTTGTCGGCCTTGTTGAAACCCGCCGCTCTTTCACCCGCGAACAAACACTGGCATTGGCCGATGGCTCTATCTTCACCGGCCGTCAGGCTTTGGAGAAAAAACTGATAGATGGCTTAGGCGGTGAAACAGAAGCCCGTGAATGGCTTTTAAGCAAAGGACTTTCGCCTGATTTGCCGGTCGTTGAGTGGAAACCTGAAAAAGATGAGCCGCTCTTATCGATGAAAGATCTGGTTGTACGGGGCGCTGTGCGCATTCTCGGTCTGCCGGATGAAAGCCGTCATTTTATCGGTGACAGTGTCAGTGAACGTATCTTCCTTGACGGGTTGCTTTCTGTGATGCAAGTTACTGATACTGTTGGACATAAGTAATGTAAAACCATAATCGGGTTTTTATCAAAACCTGATGCGCAGCAAAAAGAGGGATGAATAGCTTGATCAAATCCGAACTCGTTCAGATCATTGCCAGCCGAAACCCGCATCTTTTCCAGCGCGACGTTGAAAACATCGTCGGTGCGGTTTTTGATGAAATCACGAATGCCCTTGCAGAAGGCAATCGTGTGGAGCTGCGCGGCTTTGGTGCGTTTTCCGTCAAAAACAGACCTGCCAGAAGCGGTCGCAACCCGCGCACCGGTGAATCTGTCAGTGTTGAAGAAAAATGGGTGCCATTTTTCAAAACTGGCAAAGAACTGCGTGACCGGTTAAACGACATCGACTGAGATTTTTATGAAAAAAATTCCGACGCGCCGCCTGGTAACCCTGATTGTTCTGGTGCCTCTGGCTGTTATTCTGATCGCTTTATCTGTTGCTAATCGTATGAGCGTAACAGTGACCTTCGATCCGTTTAATCCGGGCAATCCGGCATTGTCCTATACTGCTCCGCTTTTTGTCTGGTTGTTTGCAACCTTGCTGGTGGGGCTGGTATTGGGTGGTACAATTACCTGGCTGGCGCAAGGAAAACACCGTAAACAAGTGAAAATCCAAAAGCTGGAAATTGCCAGTATCAAACGGCAAAACCAGCAGAATCTGCTGGGCAGTGACAGCTATTTATAAAATAGCCGCATTATTTTTCACATTTATGGTGCGAACCACGCCTTAATTTCAGTTTTCTCTTTCACCTGCCAGCACTTTATCTTAACGAGACAATAAAAGAGCTTTGTGGAGTTAGTCCGGTGAAGGCAACCAAACCAAAAAACAAACGTCCGGCCGGACAGAAAACGCGCACCAAAAACGAACGGGCAGATCATTTTGCCCCAAATGCGGAGCGTTCGCCAAAACCGGCAGGCTTTAAAAAACCGCGCCCGCAATTTGCCAAAACAGCCGAAAAATCAGCTGACAGGTCTGGCGAAGCGTCGGAAAACACCCGCGCGAAAGAACGCACACAAGACAGACATGATCAGCCAGCCCGCATTTTAAGCCCTCGTACAGGCAAGAAACCGGATGAGCGCAGCGCGGTTATCTTAGAAACTTTGCCAAGCGATGATTATGCCCTGCTCGACAGCGGCAATGGCTTGAAGCTTGAGCAATATGGCTCATACCGCATCATCCGCCCCGAAGGTCAGGCCATTTGGCTGCCGGCATGGGATAAAGCGGAATGGGACAAAGCGGACGCTGTTTTCACCGGTAACACCGATGAAGAAGGCATGGGGCGCTGGGCTTTTCCTAAAAAGCCGCTTGGCGAAACATGGCCGATGAAGCATGACGGCATCGAATTTCATGGCCGTTTCACATCCTTCCGCCATGTCGGTGTGTTCCCTGAACAGGCCGCACACTGGTCTTATATGGCTGAACTTATTCGCCGCGAAACCTCCAAAGGTCGCACCGTCCGTGTGCTCAATCTCTTTGGCTATACCGGCGTTGCATCACTGATTGCTGCACAGGCAGGCGCAGAAGTCACCCATGTGGATGCTTCCAAAAAAGCAATCAACTGGGCAAAAGAAAATCAGGAAATGGCTGGTTTACAAGATAAGCCAATCCGCTGGATTTGCGATGATGCGATGAAATTCGTCGCCCGTGAAGAACGCCGCGGCAGCCATTATGATATTATCCTGCTGGATCCGCCAGCCTATGGGCGCGGGCCGAATGGCGAAGTATGGCAGTTGTTTGATCACTTACCCGCCATGGTTGATCTTTGCCGTTCCATCACCACCAAAGATGCGCTGGCTGTTATTTTAACCGCCTATTCAATCCGTGCATCTTTCTTTGCTATTCATGCTCTGATGTGCGACCGCTTCACCGGCCTTGGCGGTGTGGTTGAATCAGGCGAATTAATTTTGCGTGAGCGCTCGGCCAATCGTGCGCTTTCCACTTCTCTCTTCAGCAGATGGGTTCAACAATGAGCCAGGAATATGATTTTTCCGCTTCCAACCGTTCTTCAACCCCGCGCAACGGACAGGTGAAAGAAGTCACCAGTCTGGCCAATCCGATTGTAAAGGATTTGCGCTCGCTGGCGATGAAGAAATTCCGCGACCAGCAAGGCGTGTTTATGGCCGAGGGCCTAAAGCTCGTCATTGATGCGCTGGATCTCAACTGGAAAATCAAAGTGCTGGTTTTTGCCAAATCCGGCAAAGGCAACAAGCTGGCCGAACAGGCAGCAGCGCGCACAGTTGCCTCCGGCGGGTTGGTTTTGGAAGTCAGCGAAAAAGTGATGGCCGGCATTACGCGGCGCGATAACCCGCAAATGGTTGTCGGCGTTTTTGAACAGCAATATCAATCGCTCAAAAACTTGAAGCCATCCGGCAATGATACCTATATCGCACTCGACCGTGTGCGTGATCCGGGCAATCTCGGCACTGTTATCCGCACCGCCGATGCAGTGGGTGCCAAAGGTGTGATCCTTATCGGCGACACTACCGATCCTTATTCGCTTGAAACCGTACGCGCCACCATGGGCTCAGTTTTCGCATTGCCGCTTTATCGTGCAAGCGAAGCGGATTTCTTACAATGGCGCAAGGGTTTTTCCGGCATGATTGTCGGCACGCATTTGAAGGGCTCGGTTGATTACCGCACCATTGATTATGCGAAAAAGCCGGTCATTTTGATGATGGGTAATGAGCAGCAGGGCTTGCCGGATACGCTGGCTGAAACCTGTGACAAGCTTGCCCGTATTCCGCAAGCCGGTCGTGCCGATTCGCTCAATCTCGCCATTGCCACCGCAGTCATGCTTTATGAAGTGCGCCGCGAAGCGCTGATTTTAGACGAAAGACCTGCCTGATGAGCAAGCTCAGAGCTTCTTTGCCCACTATTCTGGTCATCGTTGCCGCCATCTTTATTGATCAGATGGTGAAACTGCGCGTCGAAGACACGATGCAATATGGCGAACAGATCGACATATTGCCGTTTCTGGCGCTCTATCGCACCCATAATACCGGTATTGCTTTTTCGCTTTTATCGGGACTTCATGACAAAGCACTCGTTGCTTTTACCTTGGCTGTCGTATGCTTCGTCATCTATTTGTGGTGGACAACGGCTCACTCGCGCGTACTGGCACGCGTTGGCTTTGCGCTGATTATTGGCGGTGCCATCGGCAATCTGATCGACCGCTCCTTGCTGGGCTATGTGGTTGATTATGTGTTGTTTCACCTGCCAAACTGGTCATTTGCTATTTTCAATCTGGCCGATGTTTTCATCACCATCGGAGCCGGTCTTATCCTGCTGCAGGAGTATCTCAGCTGGAAACAAGAAAAAGCCGCAAAGAAATGACATTCAACTGTCACCATTATCGCTTAATTAAATTATCGATACCTTGCACAGGATATGTGGTAAAAGCTGTCTGACTTTATAGGGACAGCCAAACCACTTTGAGTTGCTCTGGAAAAGAGTGAATAAACACATCGGGAGCAAAGCAGGATGGCGCCAGAGCTTGGAAAGACTACGCAAATAGTCGATAATAATGCCATGACAACATTAAATAGCGCAGATGTGACATCAAAGACCACCACCGACAATGCTTCATTGCTCGGACGTATGGGGGCATTGGAAGTCCGGATTGCAACCACAGCTGAAGAAATCGAAGCAGCACAAGAGCTGCGCTTCCGTGTTTTCTTCGATGAAATGGGCGCTAAAAAAGACAGCCTGCAAGCGATTGAACAACGCGATGCCGACCGTTTTGATCCGGTTTGCGATCATTTGCTCGTTTATGACACTGCCCTTCCCGGCCCGCAGCACAAGCAGATTGTTGGCACCTATCGCCTGATGCGTACCGATCAGGCCAATAAAGCGCACGGCTTTTATTCCGCCAGCGAATATGATGTGCAGCGCCTGACACTGTCGAAGCCGGATATGAATTTTCTGGAACTCGGACGCTCTTGCGTCAGACCGGAATATCGCTCCAAACGCACTGTTGAGCTGTTATGGCAGGGCATCTGGGCTTATTGCCGCCGTCATTCCATTGATGTGATGATGGGCTGTGCCTCGTTCCAGGGTGCGGTGCCAATGGCACATGCTTTGTGCCTGTCATTCCTGCATCAAAATGCCCGTGCTGATGCTGAATGGGATGTACGCGCATTGCCTGAACACTATCACGCAATGGATCTGATGCCAGCCGAAGGCGTGAATATGAAGCTTGCTCTGTTCTCCATGCCGCCGCTGATTAAAGGCTATTTGCGCCTTGGTGCAATGATCGGTGATGGTGCAGTGGCAGACGAATCCTTCGGCACCACGGATGTGTTTATCATCCTGCCGGTCTCACGCATCGCCAGCCGTTATATTAGTTATTATGGGGCGGAAGCTGACCGCTTTATTTAATAAAAACGTGAAACTGGGCTGCAAAAAGCGCCTTTAAACATCCCGCAATAAAAAAGCTGCCTCATAATGAAGGCAGCTTTTTTGTTATTTGGTAATCGAAATTTCTTTCAAACGATAAAGCGCTTCCAAGGCTTCACGCGGGCTCAAATCATCAGGGCGGATTGCATCCAGTGCCTGTTGCAATTCATTGACCTGCACTTGAGCCTTTGGTGTTTCCTGCTTCAGTACTACCGAGAAAAGCGGCAGATCATCAATCAGCTTATTGGCTTTGCCGGATGTTTCACCTTCTTCCAGCTGTTTCAGCACATCACGCGCACGGTTGACCACGGCCTCCGGCAAGCCCGCCAAACGCGCCACCTGCACGCCATAAGAGCGGTCAGCCGCACCTTGTGCCACTTCATGCAGGAACACGACATCATTGTCCCATTCCTTCACCCGCATGGTGACATTGGACAAGCGTTTAAGCTTTTCTGACAAGGCCGTCATTTCATGGAAGTGAGTGGCAAAAAGCGAACGGCAACGGTTTTTCTCATGCAGATATTCAACCGCTGCCCAAGCAATGGACAGCCCGTCAAAGGTTGCCGTACCGCGTCCGATCTCATCCAGAATCACCAAAGCACGCTCGCCTGCCTGATTGAGGATAGCCGCAGTTTCCACCATCTCCACCATAAAGGTTGAACGGCCACGCGCCAGATCATCAGAAGCACCGACACGCGAAAACAAGCGGTCAACAATACCGATATGCGCTGAACCGGCAGGCACAAAAGAACCCATCTGCGCCATCATCGCAATCAGTGCATTTTGGCGCAGGAAGGTGGATTTACCGCCCATGTTCGGGCCGGTCAGTAACCAGATCGCACCATTTTTGTCATTATTTTGCGGTGACAAATTACAATCATTGGCCACAAACGGATTAGCAGCCTGACGGCGCAATGCCTGCTCCACCACCGGATGACGACCACCGACAATGTTGAAAGCCAGACTGTCATCAACAATCGGACGGCAATAACCCTGTTCATCCGCCAGCACCGCTAAAGCCACCGACACATCATAAACAGACAGAGCCGCTGCCGCTGCACGGATCAAATCAGCATGATGCACAATTTCTGCGGTCAGCTCATCAAAAATTGCTGTTTCAATGGAAAGAGCCCGATCCGCGGCATTGGCAATTTTTGTTTCCAGTTCCGCCAGTTCCGTGGTGGTAAAACGCATGGCATTGGCCATCGTCTGACGGTGGATAAAGCGTGCCTTTGCTTCATCACTATCAGTCATCACACCAGCATTATTAGCGGTGACTTCGATGAAATAACCCAGCACATTATTATGCTTGATTTTGAGCGTTTTAATGCCGGTTTCATCAATATAATTTTGCTGCAATCCGGCAATCACACGGCGTGACTGGTCACGAAGGCCGCGCATTTCATCAAGCTCGGCATGATAATTTGCCCGCACGAAACCGCCGTCACGCTTCAAAAG
>JAEWHQ010000196.1 GCA_023387715.1 Pseudomonadota bacterium
CCTTTGGCAACTGTAAAACTCAAATCTTTGAAAAGTAGTTCACTACGGATGAGGGAAAGGTCTTTAAGGGCGATAAGGGACATAGATTAATCTCATTCAGTCAAAAAGGCATAGACAAAACTGCCTGCAAGAAGGCTGACGATGAGACGACAATGCGTTCCTTAGTCAGCCCCGCGAAATAATAATTTGCGGGGCAAAGACAGGGCCACGGGTATGATGTTGGACACGTTGATGCAACACCAACTTCCCCTTTCGTTTGAATACGCGAAAAAACTAAATCATCTTGTCAGGAATAACAATGAGAAAATGTGCAATTTTTATCCAGAATGAGTGCAGGTTTTTCATGATCCGCTAAATGCAGCTTGATGGTTAGAAGATATTGATTGTTTCAAGTGTTGCGGGCCTCGCTGAATTATCGGTCAATTGCTGAGAGGCGGTGGCGATATTATCGTCTTGCAAAACAATGAATGCTCTGTTCCACTCGTATGTTAAAGAAGCACCAATGCGTCAGGAGGAAGCTATGAGTGCGTGTCGGGTGGCAGTGGTACAAGCGGGAACAAGTCTTTTTGATACTCCCAAAACACTGGAGCGGATGGAGGCTCTATGTGTTGAGGCCGCAGGTCAGGGGGTGGAGCTGGCGGTTTTTCCTGAGGCTTATGTCGGTGGCTATCCGAAGGGGCTGGATTTTGGTGCACGTATGGGCACGCGCAGTGCGGAAGGGCGCGAAGATTATTTGCGCTATTGGCAGGCTGCAATTGATGTGCCGGGGCCTGAATGTAAGGCGATTGGTTCTTTTGCAGCCAAAATGAAGTCCCATTTGGTCACCGGTGTGATTGAGCGTGATGGTGCTACCCTTTATTGCGCAGTCCTCTTCTTCGGACCTGACGGCAGTTTGTTGGGCAAACACCGCAAGCTGATGCCAACAGCCAGCGAAAGGCTGGTTTGGGGGCAGGGGGATGGTTCAACCATTCCGGTTTTCGATACGCATATCGGCAAAATGGGTGCGGCGGTTTGCTGGAAAAATTATATGCCGAATTTGCGCCAGACCATGTATGCCAAAGGCATTAATCTCTGGTGTGCGCCAACCGTTGATGAGCGCGAAATATGGCAATCCTCAATGCGCCATATAGCCTATGAGGGGCGCACTTTCGTGCTTAGCGCTTGCCAGTATTTTACCCGTGGCGATGCGCCTGCAAATTACGATATCGCAAGCGATAATGATCCGGCACGCGAACTTATTCGTGGTGGTAGTGTGATTGTGAGCCCGATGGGTGAGGTCATTGCCGGTCCTGTTTATGGGCGCGAAGCAATTATAACGGCTGACATTGACCTCATGGATACAATCCGCGGTAAATATGATCTCGATGTGGTTGGCCATTACGCACGTCCTGACGTTTTCACATTGCAGGTCAATGAAGCCGAGAAAAAGCCGGTTGAATTTTTTGACGATAGCGAAATGCTGATCTGCGATGAGGATGAGGCTTAGCATCTAAGATAAAAAGGCGGATCTATGGGAATGGATCTGCCTTTTTGGGTTATTAGCTTAGCCACCAAAATAGAGAGGTAATACCTCTTCAGGTGTGCCATCCATTTTTAATTGTCCGTGTTCCAGCCAAAAGACACGATTGCATGTGCGTTCGATCAGTTCACGTGAATGGGTTGCAAGCACTAAAATATTGGTAGCCTGAACCAGCTCGTTCAGCCGATGCTCGGCCTTTTTCTGGAACCCCTCATCTCCTACTGACAACCATTCATCCATAAGTAAAATTTCCGGCCGCATGATTGTGGAAACAGCAAAGGCGAGCCGCAAATGCATACCTGTGGAGTAAGTCCGAAGCGGCATATCAATGAAATCACCAAGCTCGGTAAACTCAATAATTTCATTCATTTGAGCGGTTAAATCCTGCTTGGAAATACCAAGTAATGCACCGCGTATATAGAGATTTTGTCTGCCAGTCGCTTCTGGATCAATGCCAAGGGAAATATCGATCAGTGAGCCGGTTTCACCTTGTAAAACAGCAGTGCCGCGGGTGGGGGAATAAACACCGCTTAAGAGCCTTAACATGGTACTTTTTCCGGCTCCATTATGGCCGATTAAAGCGACACGATCACCGTCTTTAAGTTCAAAACTGATATTGTCCAAAACGCGCACACTGACGCGGCCTTGCACATCTTGTGAAATCTTGCCGCCTGTTGCGGCCTGGATCAGACGATTTTTTAAGGAGCGGCTGCCTGCATTAAAAATTGGAATATCTATCGAGACGTCTTTGACCAAAATATGAGCCATGAGCCTGCTCCTATAGCCAGTAAGCAATGCGGTGGCGGAATTTGCCATAAAACCCGATAGCAACTGCCCATCCGGCAAGCGCCATAAAACAGGCCGCCAACCAGTTTGCGTTACTTGGAAATTGCCCTAATAAGGGTGCACGCACGACTTCTAAAAGATGATAAATAGGATTCAGCGTTAACAGATATTTACCGATATGATCGGGTAAACGCTCCGGCATCCACATGATGGGTGATATGTAAAATAAAACCTGCAAGATACTGGCAACGATTTGGATCAGGTCACGGTAGCGTGTGCAAATGACCGCAAGTATCAGCATGATCCATGCCAAATTGAGACACACTAGAATAAACCCCGGGATTGCGAGGAGCGCGTTCCAGTAAAAGGGAGCGCCAACAATAAGAAATACAATTGGTACAATAACAATATTATGAGCAAAGATAATGATATTGCGCCAAAGTGAACGTAAAACATGGGTGAAAAGCGGTATTGGCAATTGTTTGATAATACCGTCAGATGCAATGAAGCCCGTACAGCCTTCGGAAAGGCTGGTCATAATAAAGCTCCAGAGAATAATTCCGATAGTGAGGAACGGTAGAAATTCTTTAAGAGGGGTTTGAAAAAGCTGGCTGAATACAATGCCGATAGCACAAATCATGACTGCCATGCTGAGTGTCAGCCAGAAGGGGCCAAGTGATGAGCGCATATATCTTTGTTTGACATCATGCCAGCCGAGCAGTGTGGCTAAATCAATTTTTCGAAATGCTTTCAAAATATCATTACATGCAATTTTACGGGCGTTATCTGCCACAAAAGCCTCCGTAGAAAAATAAATGCCAGTCAGAAACCCTGATTAAGATTGGTAAAATCTTATGACTTCGTCATATTCGGCACCATTATAAAGGGCGATTATGTCAGTGAGTTTTCAGTGGCGTCATTAAATTGTAAAAATAATGAATTATAGAATTTTTATTCTTAAGTAGCTGAATTAAAAGGGTAAAATATGAATAATTATAAATTGTATAATGATTTTCTGGCGGATATTAACACCTGTTGCCCATAAAAATCCATAGTATTATATTGGCTTTGCCAATATGGGCGTTTTAGCTTACATAAAATAAACGCTGACATGGCAGGCATGTGCGTTTTTAGGCATATCATTATGGTTTACGGAATTCTTCTCGCGTTTGCATCTTACGCAGCATACGCCGTCAGCGATGCGTGCGTTAAGTTCATTGACGGCTCATTGTCACCTTATCAAATTGCTTCGCTGGGCGCAGTTTTTGGCCTGTGCGGCGTCCCCTTTATGAAGGGTGCCAATGATAAGTGGCTGGACATGTTCCGCACGTCAAACCGTCCGATCTGGCTCTTGCGCATAGTCAGCTCGGCAACGGGCACTATTGGTAGTGTGGCGGCATTTACTTACTTGTCGATGGCGGAAGCATTCGCGCTGATTTTCTTGCTGCCCGCTTTTGTAACCATTTTGTCGGTTGTATTCTTGGGCGAAAAAGTGGGCTGGCGGCGCTGGTCTGCGGTGGTTATCGGTTTTATCGGTGTGTTGATTATCCTGCGCCCTGGTTTCCGTGAGTTGTCACTTGGTCATTTAGGTGCTTTGGTTGCCGGTATGGGCGGTGCGATCGGGATTATTATCTACCGCGTTATGGGCACACGGGAAAAACGTATTTCGCTTTATACCAGCGGATTGCTTGGGCCGATTGTCATTGCAGGCTTTTTGGCAGCACCTAATTATCAGGCACCAGATACGCTTCAATGGGTTTATCTTGCTGGCTATGGTTTGCTGGCAGCGCTTGGTAATGTGTTGCTGATGTTGGCTGCTTTCCGTGCGCCAGCTAGTGCAATCGCCTCGCCGCAATATAGCCAGATGATCTGGGCGCTTTTATTCGGTTATTTTGTCTTCCATGATCGTGTTGATATGCCGATGGTTTTCGGTACGGTTCTGATTATTATTTCCGGCTTTTTCACCTTTGTACGCGAGCGTCAGCGCGGCGTTTCTGAGCCGCCCGCAGTGGTGCCAGCCGATGGTGCACCGGTTTTGAACACAGAATTGACCGATATTCAGAAAAACTGAGCTGGCTTGAAAGCTCGTCATATTTGCCCGTTTCTCTTAGAGGAGCGGGCATTATTATCTGTGCTATTTCCCGTGCTTTTGCTTGGTAAATATGTTATATGTCACAAAACTGATATGAGATTCTGCCACATTTTAGCAGTACGGCGTGTATGAGCCGTATTTGCGTTGTTCTTAACGGAAGGCAAGACACTGAGAACAGCTACTGATAAGAAAGTGAAAACCACACTTTCAACAGCCGCAATGGACGATGCCAAGCGCGTCTTAGAGGCTTTCGAACTCGCACTCGCCACTTTGGATGATTCCAAGGCTGAGGACATTATCCCGATTGATATGCGTGGAAAATCTGCACTGGGCGATTATATGATTATCGCATCAGGGCGTTCGCACCGCCATGTGGCGGCTGCGGCTGACCATTTGTTGCGTGCTCTGCGTGAAGCAGGCTACCGCGATATTAAAGTGGAAGGCCTTGAAGGCGGCGACTGGGTGTTGATTGATACCGGCGATATTATCGTTCATATCTTCCGCCCTGAAATCCGCGAATTTTATAATCTGGAAAAAATCTGGGTTGATGCAGACAAACAAGATCTGCGCAAAACAGAAACAGTCCATTAATGAAATTTTGCCCTTTCGCTCCACCGGAAGGGCAAATTACTTTTTGCGAATAAATCCATGCGTATTACAGTTTTTGCCGTCGGACGAATGAAAGCCGGACCGGAACGTGAATTGGCTGACCGTTATTTTGACCGGTTTTCCAAGGCAGGCAATCCGCTGGGCTTTGATTTTCAAGGTGTGAGCGAAATCACGGAAAGCCGTGCACAGACGGTGGATTTACGCAAAGCAGAAGAAGCTGCGCGCCTGTTTGAAGCGCTTGATGCCGGTGCAGGGCTTATTCTCTTAGATGAGCGCGGCAAGGCGCTAAACTCTGAAGACTTTGCCGGACAAATGGGACGCCTGCGTGATGAAGGCAAACGTCAGCTGATTGTGGCCATTGGCGGGCCTGACGGGCATGATCCGCGTTTGCGTCAAAGGGCGGATTTGGTTCTGGCGCTTGGCTCATTGACATGGCCGCATCAGATCGCCCGTATCTTGGTGGCTGAGCAGCTTTATCGTGCTGCAACTATTCTTTCCGGACATCCCTATCATCGCTCGTGAATTCCATAGGAATTCATTAATAAGATATGGGATAAGGTTATCCCGAATTTGTTTCCTAAAATGGGCAACCGGATTTGGCAAACATATCTAAAATTAATGTGATCAATAAAGTTCAGGATAAAGCCGGATAGAATAGACTAAATGTCATTATGTCATCACCTTCAAAGAGCGATGCTTAAGGTTGCGCAGGCTACAGTCTGGCGCGGCTTTTTTGGTGTTGCGGCTATGACAGTGACAGTTGGTTTTGTGTCTGCACCGGTTTTTGCGCAGAATCCCATGCAGCTTGAGCGTGAAAAAGCTGACGCTGAACTGCGAAAATTAAATGAAGAAGTGCTGGTCACACAAGAAAAACTGAACCAGATGGAGGCGGAGGTCGCCGCTCTCAAAAAAGATCAGGCCAGTTTAAGTGCAGCCCTTATTCAATCTGCCAAAACGGACAAGAAACTCGAACAGGATATTGCCGATACGGG
>JAEWHQ010000229.1 GCA_023387715.1 Pseudomonadota bacterium
GGACAGGCCAACGAGCGACAGGATACGGATCAGCTGATCTGCCCATTTGCCGCGCGATGTTGCAGCTTTAATACCAAGCGGAATGGAAATGATGATGGAAACAATCATCGAAGCAAAGGCCAGCTTCAAAGTGGCCGGAAGCGCATCTTTAATGAGCACATTGACCGGTGTTCCGCCAAGGAAACTGCGACCAAAATCAAGCGTGAACAGGCCTTTAATAAAGTTCCAATATTGCACGATGAATGGCTGGTTCAGCCCCAAACCTTCACGGATACGTTCCAGATCGGCCTCGGTGACACTGCCTGCACCTTGGGTGAGCATCAGCGCCGGATCACCGGTCAGACGGATTGCAAAAGCGACGGTCAGTGTCACGATAATGACGACAAAGATCGCCTGTAAAATTCGTTTGATCAGAAAACCGGCCAAAGTGAATATCCTTTATAATATCAAGGAATTGCCGCGCCGATTAAAACCGGCGCGGTGTATTGTTTTAATTAGTCAACACTGACTTCGTTGAGGCGCAGACGGCTGTCTGGTGCCGGTACGAAGTCTTTGACGCGTTTGTTGATGCCGTAAATTGCTTTTTGGTTATAAAGCGGCATTTCCAATGCACGTTCAGCTGCGTATTTTGCAATATCCTTCAGAATGACTTCACGCTTGGCACGGTCAGTGATTGCGCGCTGCGATTCAAGCATTTCATTCATTTTCGGATCATCATCATACGGGTTCCACTTTTCACCGGTGTGATACATGGAATAAGCCGTATTATCATAATCGAATGTCCAGCCGCCCCATGACTGCTGGAACATCGCGCCGGTTTTACCCTGCGGGATGATGTCGTTCAGCAATACGTTGGTTTCATATGGTTTGATGGTCGCTGTAATGCCGATCATCTGCAAATAGCTGGAGATTGCCTGCACAACTTCGTTCAAAGTGGCATCATTACCGCGAATGTCGATCTGAACCGTTGCACCTGGCTTAACGCCAGCTTCAGCAAGCAGCTTTTTCGCAGCTTCCGAATCATAAGGAAGCGGCTTCAGTTCCGGATCATAACCGAAAGAAAGTGCGCCTTGCAGACTGCCGATTGCTTCTGCCTGCCCGCCCAGAATGGACTGGATGATGGTGTCACGGTCAACGCCGAGGATCAACGCTTTACGTACACGCGGATCAGCGGTGATGCCGTCACGGGTGTTGAAGCGTAAAGAATGAACGGTCGGGCCAGCAGTTGTTACGACCTCAAGCTTCGGATCGCTCTGAATGGTCGGGATCATGCTGATTGGAATGGTCGGCGGGATCACGAGATCAACGCGACCGGCCTGCAATTCAGCAACAGCCGTTGCCGGTTCGCTGATGAAGCGATATTCGAGCTCGGAAAGCTTTGGTGCGCCGCCCCAATGGTCAGCAAACGCTTCCATCTGGATGCCGACTTTTGGCTTATAGCTGGTGACCTTGAACGGGCCGGTACCAACAGGATTAGCGTTGAAGAATTCATCGCCTTTTTCCTGAATATATTTTGGCGGCACGATCATTGCACCATAACCGGCCAGTTTGATCATCAAAACCGGATCGGTGTCTTTGAGGTGGAGATCAACGGTTTTGTCGTCGATGACTTCAACTTTATCAATCGCAACATAATTGGAGCGCTGCGGGCCTTTGCCGCCTTCTTCACCAAGCAGGCGTTCAAAAGTGAACTTTACAGCTTCAGCATTGAAATCTTCGCCATTATGGAATTTTACATTCTCACGAAGATGGAAGCGGATGCGTTTGCCTTCGTCAAGCTCTTCCCAGGAAGTCGCCAGAGCCGGAACGATTTTCAGGTCAGGGCCGCGATAGACCAGACCGTCATAAATATTGGTGGCAACGGATGCCCAGTTGACCAAAAATGTGTCAATCGGATCCCAGCTGCCCGGATCCTGCGGTGAGGATACCGTCATTTTACCGGCAGCAAATGCCGGTGCGGCTGACAGCGCAACAGCAGATAATGCTGTCGCCAGTGCCAGATTGGAGAAAATGGCTTTCAGTTTCATGCGCTCAACTCCCTTTTATATAAATTATTGTCAGGTCTTACGTATTACGGGCAATGAAATGGCCATTGGCCACTTCTTCATAAGCCCAAATCTGCGGCTTATCTTCGATCCGTCTGGTGGTGCTTGGAATTTCTCCTTCCAGCATCGGACGGTTGGTGCGCGCCAGCGGATCAGCCACAGGAACGGCAGAAAGCAGGCGGCGCGTATAATTATGAGACGGGGTTTCAAACACCTGACGGCGTGAGCCCAGCTCCATGATCTGGCCGAGATAAAGAACAGCAACGCGATGGCTCATTTTTTCAACCACTGCCATATCATGGCTGATGAAAAGATAAGCGAGCCCGTGCTCTTTCTGTAAATCCATAAACAGATTGATGATCTGCGCCTGAATAGACACATCCAGCGCGGAGAGGGCTTCATCGGCAATGATGAGTTTCGGGTTGGATGCAAGCGCACGCGCGATACAAACGCGCTGGCGCTGCCCGCCGGAAAATTCATGCGGGTAACGATTGGCAACCGCTGAACTTAAACCGACCCGTTCGAGCAATTCATCAACGCGTTTGGTGATGGATGCTTCGTCCAGAATAAGGCCGTGGGTACGGATTGGTTCGGCGATGGAAAAGCGAATAGTTTTACGCGGATCAAGCGAAGCAAACGGGTCTTGAAAGATATATTGTACTTCCTGACGCATATGGAAGCGCTCAGTCGCGCTCATATCCGAATAGGCTTTGCCGTTAAAGCGCATATCGCCTGCAAGTGGCTGCTGCAATTGCTGAATTGTACGGCCGATAGTGGATTTACCAGAACCGGATTCACCCACCAATGCCAGTGTTTCGCCCGGATGAATGTCAAAGCTGACTTGTGACACCGCATTACAAACATGGGTCACACGTCCGAACATGTTCTTTTTGATGTTGAAGCGCACCGACAAATCACGCACAGACAAAAGCGGTGACTGGTCAAGACGGGCAGTGTCCTGAATACGTGTTTCACCGACCTGAACCGGCTTGCCGTCTTCAAGCATGGTGACGGGTGTTCTGATCGGGAAATCTTCACCGGCCATGCTGCCAAGCTTTGGCACAGCAGACAGAAGAACCTTTGTATAAGGATGCTGCGGATTGGCGAAAATATCGCTGACCGCGCCTTCTTCAACCTTCTTGCCCTTCCACATAACAACCACATCATCAGCCATTTCCGCAACAACACCCATGTCATGGGTGATGAAAATCACGGCCATTTCCAGTTCTTTCTGGAGGTCGCGGATGATGTGCAAAATCTGCGCCTGAATGGTAACATCCAGTGCGGTGGTCGGCTCATCGGCAATCAGCAGTTTTGGACGGCAGGCAAGTGCCATCGCGATCATCACACGCTGGCGCATACCGCCGGAAAGCTGATGCGGATAACGGGACAGTAAGCCTGCAGCATCAGAAAGGCGCACCATTTCAAGCAGGCGCTGCGCTTCTTTCAAAGCGTCTTTCTTTGACAGTTTTTCATGCAGCATCAACACTTCGGCAATCTGGTCGCCAATGGTGAAAACCGGATTAAGCGAGGTCATCGGCTCCTGAAAGATCATGGCAATTTCTTTACCACGAATACGGCGCATGGTCTTCTGCTCGGTTTCAAGCAGGTTTAATGTGCCATTTGTACCGGTATACTGAATTTCGCCTTCCGGATATGACGCGCCCTGCATATCGGCCAGACGCATCACCGAAAGCGATGTAATGGATTTGCCGGAGCCGGATTCGCCGACAATGGCCAATGTTTTGCCGGGTTGGACAGAAAAGCTTAATTGATCGACGACCCGCGCCGTGCCGAACTCGACGGAGAGATTTTTGACTTCCAGTAATGGCTGGATTTCAGCTGTTTGGCGAAGCTCTGCGTCGTTCACTCCGGACATCCTTATAGCGTAATGGCAGAGCGTGCTGCCTGATTAAATGCGCCCGACATGAAGCGAAGCAGTGATGCCACTTCAGACAGGGTTTCTTCCGAAGGGCGTGCATTTGCTGTTGCTCCCACAAGCAAACGCTCGCGGATTTGCGCGTAACGCGCACAGGCATCCGCACCCTTTTCGGTTATACGAACAGTTTTTTCTTTGGCTGCTTTACCAGTGGTCAGCAGGCCTGCTTTTTCCAGCTTACGTAATGCATAAGTGGCGATATGCGTATCCTCAATATCAAGAACAAGACAGATATCAGCAAGTTTTTTTTCACGTCCGCGATGGCGGATGGAGTGCAGGATGAGAATTTCAATCGGGGAAAGCCCCGGCAAACCTGCTGCTGCCATACAGCGGACCATCCAACGAGAAAAAGCATGAGAGGCGAGAATTAAGCCATACTCGACTTCGGATAAAGCGGTCGAGCCGCCTTCAGCCAAATGAGCAGAAGAAACAATCGGCGTGATGGAAGGCGCCTTGGGTAAATGTTCTGGGCGCAAATGTTCAGGCAAAAGATTTTCAGACAAATTTTTCTCGGCCAATGCCGGATTGTCATCATCCTTCACACTAGTTTTTTTATTGCTCATATTGCCACGCTCCCAATCTCATGTATTTTATGTCACCATCTTATCGACATTTTGTCAATAAAATGAAACAATGTTTTCTGGTAAACACGCTGGATAATGATTATTTTCTCACAAGGGATCCGATAAATGAGCGGTACGGCACCACAGATTTCGCAAGTCTGGGACTTCTGGATTGATCGTGGCGGTACATTTACGGATGTTATCGGTCGCGACCCTGAAGGGCAGCTTCATGCCCGTAAAGTGCTCTCGGAAAATCCATCTGCTTATAAAGATGCCGCCGTTCAGGGGATTCGTTTGCATCTTGGTTTGCGCGATGGCGAGCCGGTGCCAACAGGTGCAATCGGTGAAGTGCGCATGGGCACAACCGTTGCAACCAACGCCTTACTTGAGCGTAAAGGCGAAAAGCTGGCCCTCGTAACCACCAAAGGTTTCCGTGATGCGTTGCGAATTGGTTATCAGGAGCGCAAGAATATTTTTGCGACCGAAATCATCAAGCCGGAAGCTCTATACGATCAGGTTGTAGAAATTAACGAGCGCATTTTGGCCGATGGAAGCGTTGATGAAGCGCTTGATTTAGATCAGGCAGAAAGCGCTTTGCGAGCCCTGAAAGCCGAAGGCTATAATGCTGTCGCAATCGTCTTTATGCATGCTTACAAATACCCTCAGCATGAAGCACAAGTGGCAAAAATTGCCCGTGATCTCGGCATTGAGCAGGTCTCTGTCAGCCATGAAGTGTCGCCGCTGATTAAGTTGGTCGGGCGCGGTGATACAACCGTTGTTGATGCTTATTTGTCACCGGTTTTGCGCCGTTATGTAGCGCAGGTTTCACGCGAGCTGGATGTGGAACGCACTGGCGCGCGCGTGATGTTTATGATGTCGTCCGGCGGGTTAACGGCCGCTGATATGTTTCAGGGCAAAGACGCGATTTTGTCGGGGCCAGCCGGTGGTGTTGTCGGCCTTGCGCGCACTGGTGAAACGGCCGGTTTCCATCAGGTTATTGGTTTTGATATGGGCGGCACATCAACAGATGTTGCCCATTTTGACGGCGAATATGAGCGCGCTTTTGAAACAGAAGTTGCAGGTGTGCGTGTTCGCGCACCTATGATGCTGATCCACACAGTGGCGGCTGGTGGCGGCTCTATCCTTCACTTTGATGCTGGGCGTTTCCGCGTTGGACCTGATTCTGCCGGTGCCAATCCGGGTCCTGCCTGCTATCGCAATGGCGGGCCATTAGCAGTAACTGATGCCAATGTGATGCTCGGCAAGCTGATGCCGGATTATTTCCCGTCGATTTTTGGTGCTAATCAGGACAAGCCGCTTGATGTGGAGCGGGTGCGTGAACTCTTCACGCAAATGGCTGATGAAATCGGCGATGGCCGTTCGCCTGAAAGCGTTGCGGATGGCTTCATTCGCATTGCTGTAGCCAATATGGTTGAAGCGATCAAGAAAATCTCCGTACAGCGCGGTTATGATGTTACCCGTTATGCACTGAATTGCTTTGGCGGAGCAGGCGGGCAGCATGCGTGCTTGGTTGCCGATGCACTGGGGATGAAAAACATTCTGCTTCATCCGATGTCAGGCTTGTTGTCTGCCTATGGTATGGGCTTGGCTGATATCCGTGCTACACGCCAAAAGGCGCTCGGTGTCAATCTGGATGCGGATGCGCCTGCGCAATTATTCGCACTCGGGGAAGAATTAGCGCAAGAATGTGTGGATGAACTCACCGCACAAGGCGTCAAAGAAGATGTAATCACTACGCATTTGCGTGCGCATATTCGCTATGCCGGTACGGACACAGTGCTTTCGATTGAAGCAACCTATCCGCAGCACGATCAGGCAGAGCGTTTGCGCGCTGAGTTTGAAGCCGCACATAAACGCCGTTTTGGTTTCATTGCTGAAAATAAAGCACTGGTCATTGATGCCATTGAATTTGAAACCGTTGGCGGTGGTGCTGGTGAAGGCGAAGCAAAATGCTCTGCCATTGACGCTGGCGAAGCGACAGCTTCGCGCCACACCCGTTTTTATTCGCATGGCGCTTTTCATGACGCATCGGTTGTCGTGCGTGAAACCATGCAGCGCGGCCAGACCGTGACCGGCCCTGCAATCATCATTGAAAAAAACCAGACCATTGTTATTGAAGATGGCTGGCAGGCACGTCTGACCGGTCACGATCATGTGGTGCTGACCCGCATCAAGGCATTGCCGCAGCGTGTGGCGATTGGCACCGATGCCGATCCGGTAATGCTGGAGATTTTCAATAATCTGTTCATGTCGATTGCTGAGCAGATGGGTGTCACTTTGCAAAACACCGCTTATTCGGTAAATATCAAAGAACGCCTCGATTTCTCATGTGCTGTGTTTGATGCAACGGGCAATCTGGTGGCCAATGCGCCGCATATGCCTGTGCATTTGGGCTCGATGGATGCGTCGGTTGCAACGGCTATTCGCGAAAATCCGGTGATCAAACCGGGTGATGTTTTCCTCATTAACGCGCCTTATAATGGCGGCACGCATTTGCCGGATCTGACCGTTTGCACACCAGTATTCGATGATGCACAAACAGAAATCCGTTTCTGGGTCGCAAGCCGCGGTCACCATGCGGATATTGGTGGTATTGCGCCGGGTTCAATGTCGCCGCTGGCAGTTAATATTGAGCAGGAAGGTGTCTATATCGACAATTTCAAACTGGTCGATCAAGGGCATTTCCTCGAGGATGCACTGGCTGACTTGTTGAATGGCGCGACATATCCGGTTCGCAATCTGACACAAAACGTCAATGATCTGAAAGCGCAGATCGCCGCTAACGAAAAAGGTGTCACTGAACTGCGCAAAATGATTGCTTATTTCGGTGAAGATGTCGTGAAAGCCTATATGGGGCATGTGCAGGACAATGCTGCTGAAAGCGTGCGCCGTGTGCTGGATCAGTTGCCGGATGGCGGTTTCACCTATGAAATGGATCAGGGCTGCAAGATTGTAGTCAATATCACCGTTGATCGGATTAACCGCGAAGCTGTGGTTGATTTTACCGGCACATCACAACAGCAGCCGAATAATTTCAACGCGCCTGAGCCGGTGACCCGTGCGGCAGTTCTCTATGTTTTCCGCGTATTGGCTGAAGGCGATATTCCGATGAATGCCGGCTGCCTGCGTCCGATCAAAGTGGTTGTGCCTGAAGGTTCGATGCTGTCACCGCATTATCCGGCTGCTGTTGTGGCGGGTAATGTGGAAGTCAGTCAGGCCGTTACCAACTGCTTGTTTGGCGCAACCAAAGCGATGGCCGCGGCACAAGGAACGATGAATAATCTGACATTCGGTAATGACGAATATCAGTATTATGAAACGATTTGTTCCGGTGCACCTGCGGGCCCGGGCTTCAATGGTGCAGATGCAGTGCACACGCATATGACCAATTCGCGCCTGACTGATCCGGAAATTCTGGAAACACGTTTCCCTGTTATGCTGGAAGATTTCCATATTCGGCAAAATTCCGGCGGACGCGGCCAGTGGACTGCCGGTGACGGCACCCATCGCACCATCCGTGCATTGGAAGAGCTTGAATTTGCCATTCTTTCCGGACATCGCCGCGTGCGTCCGTTTGGGCTTAAAGGCGGCGAAGAGGGTGAACTTGGCCGTAACGAGGTTCGTCGCCTGGACGGTACATGTGAGGTTCTGCAAGGTTGCGATCAGGTCGTCTTGCAGGCTGGTGAAGCCTTTACGGTGATTACGCCAACCGGTGGCGGTTACGGTAAAAAATAATCTGCTATTATTGATGAAAAACCCGTGCTTTTACATATAGACGCGGGTTTTTCTTTCAGCTTGTTTTAAAATGTCCGGAATTTGTTCTGTCATTTAAATGTGCCAGTACAGTTTCACCAACCACTGCAAATTGTCCGACTGAGACATTCAGTGGTGTGCCGAGTGGCAGGTAAACATCAAGGCGTGATCCGAAGCGGATAAGCCCAAAGCGGTCACCAGCTTCCAATTGCTGATTTTCACTCACCCAGTGTTCAATCCGTCGGGCGATAAGGCCTGCAATCTGCACAACTGCAATTTTTCCGTAAGGCGTATCAACAACCAGCCCGTTTCGCTCATTGTGATCGCTGGCTTTATCCAGTTCTGCATTAAAAAACTTACCTGGTTTGTATGCGATACGACGGATTGTTCCGCTGACGGGCATGCGGTTTATATGACAATCAAAGATACTCATGAAAACAGAAACGCGCAGCATGGGTTCGTTCGTGAGGCCCAGTTCTGGTGGCGGTGCGATTTCAGTGATCATGCTGACGCGGCCTTCGGCAGGGGCAACAACAATGCCATCCGCTATCGGGGTGGTGCGTTGTGGATCACGAAAGAAATAGCCGACCCAAATTGTGATGATGAGCGCGACCCAAAATAAGTGGGCTGACAGAAAGGCTAAACCGATCGTTGCAGCAATGCCGCTTAATAAAAATGGATAACCTTTTTTATGAATGGGAACGAAACAGTCTTTAACTGAAGATAATATGCTCATACCAAAATCCTTTACTAATGCCGCTTTTGATGACGAGCGTTAGTAAGTCTTGATGAGTGAGCATAGGGGCAGTTCGGATTATGATGCTACGCCGGATATGGGGGGAGTTACAGCATATATGAAAAGCGACATTAAAAATATATCTGCTTAGCTTTTGAGTTACCTATATTATACGTTTATAATTTTTGAGAAAAATGGAGGCCGGACCTGGAATTGAACCAGACTAAACGGATTTGCAATCCGTTGCGTAACCACTCCGCCATCCAGCCTTCTGAATATTAGGTAGTATATTCATTAACTCTTGTAATCGGCCGGATATATTATAATGATCAGGCCAGACGCTAAATAAAATGCACTTTTCAACACGCTTATCATCGTTACATACGGTGCTTTTTCTAGCTCTTATGGAATATGTTTTTTTATTATATGCTTATTGTTATGAATAG
>JAEWHQ010000379.1 GCA_023387715.1 Pseudomonadota bacterium
GAACATACCATCACCACCGCCGACCTGGCCTTCTTCAAGAATAAACTGACGCACAGTTGGCGGCAGCAAACCACGGCCGGAGAAGTCATAGGCCATGTCTTCCCATGCTGTTCCCATCACACCGCCACCATTGGCAATCAGGTTGAGCGTATCAGAATTACCATTGGTCACCTCAACTACAGGCAACAGTTCTTTGTAATAATCCCAAACCGGAGGGGCGCACTCACTGGCTGCAAATTTGTCAGCATCTTCTTTCGTGATTTCAAAATTGCTGAATGTTAAGCGGCAATCTTCACTCTTAACCTTTGCCAGTGCGATAGCCTGCATGAACCCACTACCGGAACCACCACCTGCAGGTGATGTAATAATAAGCTTGCCCGGATTTTCCTTTGCCCATTCAAGCAATTTATCCAAATTAGACGGAACCGCATCTTCCTCCATCATGCGGGTGTTATAAATCATACTCGTTTGGTTACGATGGAAAGGCAAATAAGTGCCACCATGTTCAATGCCACCAGTCACAGTTGCAATCGTGCGATCAAGTGCTAATCCATTGGGCAACATAGTGTACAACGGCACATTGGCAATCACTTGAGAATTACGCAAAAGGCCAAGTTTGCCGGAGCTGACAAAATACACATCAGCCGGCGATTTTGCGCCACTATTGCGTGCCGCAATTAATTGCTGTGCGGATGCATCACCCTCACCGCGCACATACTCAACCTTCAGGCCATATTTCTTTTCAAACTCGGGCAACAGGTGGTTGTTAAACAACGGCCCGAAAGAGTCACTGAAATCATAAAATGTCAGTGTGCCTTCTTTCTTAGCGAGCGGAACAATCGTGTCATAGAAATTATCAGCGGTTAATGCAGAAAGATCAAAATCCGGTTTTGTGTTGAACTTATCTGCACCTACCGGTTCGGCGGCAAAAACAACTGTGCTAAGAAGGCATGCGACAGACGCCGCGAAGAACATTTTCATGGGATTGTCTCCGATTAGGATGGTTTCAAGATAGGAAGTTCATTCACTTTAGGCTTTCGCAGGCAACAACAAGCTGATATCTGCAAACGGGGGAGGTAGAAGAGCATGCAACTTTGATGAAATAGCAGGAGAAGCAGCATAAACAGGCGCGCCATGAGCGAGCCCGCCCGCACCGATGTAATCACAGACAACAGCGCCGGCGCAGGCAGCGATATATAACCCGCCAACAGCATCCCAGGCGTTCATATGCGGCTCGATATAAGCATCAACGCGACCGGCTGCGGCATGAGCAAGCGATAAAGCACCAGCACCAAGACGTCTGTTTTCCGTGCCCGCAGCAAAAAGACTTGCAACAATGATACCGCCAAGCCCCTGATCATGCCGCGAAGAAAACCCAAGACTGATAACCGCATCAGCAAAATCAGATGCCGACGCACAGGCAATTGGCTGGTGATTTAAATAAGCATGACCTTGCGGGTCTGCATGAAACAATTCATCCAGAACAGGATCAAAAATCCATGCTGCTACAGTTTTTCCATCTGATAAAAGAGCGATGGAAACACAAAAGTAGCTTAATCTTCTGGTAAAATTAACAGTTCCGTCAATCGGGTCAATCAACCAAGTAAAGCCTTGTGGCGATGCATCGCCGCCAAATTCCTCACCAATGATATAATCATCCGGAAAAGCATCACTCAGGCTTTGTCGCACCATGGTTTCAATGGCAAAGTCAGCTTCACTGACAACATCACCAGCGCCTTTGCTCTCCACTTTCAGTTCGGCATTTTTAAAGGCTTCCAAAGCACTTTTACCTGCCTTACGGGCAAGATTTTCGCCCATTAACATACGGAGCAAGTATTGCTCATTCATTGCTGCATTCCTGTTGTTGCGCGCAGAACAAGCCGTGGCGCACAGTAAAGTACACCGCTTTGTTCCGCTAATTTTGAAGACGTCGTCGTTATTGTTTCGGCTGGGATACGGCCTTGCTGATGCTTTTCGACATGATCAAGGACATGCGCGACCATCGTATCAAGAGGCTGCTCAAAGCTCGTCAGTTGATAAGGTGTCCATGACGAGGCCGGCAGATTATCGAAACCAACCAAAGCCACATCATCAGGAATGATCACGCCTGACGAACGCAAGCCATCCATAAAGCCCAATGCCATCGCATCATTGGTTGAGAAAACAGCATCCGGCCGCTTTGCAGATGCCAAGCTTAAAAAGCGCTCGGCGCAAGCCTTTCCGGCCTCAATTGACATCACCGGATTGCTCCAGGACAAAGGCTTTTTATCCTGAGCCTGCAAGGCGTCCACAAAACCTTTGGTACGCTGTGTATTTGCCCAACCATTTTCAGGACCGTTCAGCACCAGAAAGCGTCTGCGCCCTTCAACAGCCAGCAAAGATGCCGCCATTGCACCGCCATGCGGATTATCAGTAGCAACCGAAAATGCTCCGCTATGATTGGCCGGTCGATTAAGGGCCGCAAAGAACTGACCACGCGACAAAATATCATCAACGCGCTCATGATGAATTGAACCGGCAGTGACAATCACACCACGGGTGCGCCAGCTAATTGTCTCCTGCAGCAAACGATCCACCTGATCATCACTATGAGCATAGAACAAAAGCGGCTTCAAATTTCGATCTTCAAAACCTTTGAGAAGATGCGACAAAACCTGCGCGCGCCAATCAAAATGAAGGCGGGTTGTGATCACCGCAACCAATGGCGCATCACCCGTCACCATGCCGGCCGCCAGAGCATTGGGCTGCCAGCCGATTTGTGCTGCAATCGCAAAAATATGATCCCTGGTTTCGGCGGCAATTCTCCCTTTGCCCGAAAACGCACGGCTAACCAATGCCTGAGAAACATTAGCCGCTTTGGCAACATCACGGGATGTCACCGCATTAATCGGCTTATTGCTACCTTTACCCACGGCTATTTTTACCGGCCATGCAAGTGGTAATACGTATTACCATTAAGATAACTGCCTAAAAACACCGCCACACCCATTCTCCGTCAAGTTATTTTGAATGAGACTTATTTAGGGGTGGTTCATGACACAGAGATTGCAGCTCAATTACAGTTTCATGATAATTTTAAACATCTTACTATGAGCAGAGACTAAGCCCTAATCTTTTATGTTAAATTGTAACCAATAAGATTTAGTCTCACCGGCAGCTAAACAGATTGGGAGCTGGCTTACATCATCTTCATAAGCTTGGGGTCTGGTTGGCTCCAATGCTAAAGCATAAACACCCGACTGAAACGCACGCCAAATCCCAAACTTAGGCAATGCTGATCGTGAAAAAGATACGTCCATACGTAAACAACCGACATGTGTATCGTTTTCCAATCCAATTGTCACAACATCTCCGGCAGACTGCATCGAAAATTCCTGAAAATAGTCCAGATAGTCATCCGATGCGCATTTGTCTTCCGCATTAAATATTTGCTTCAAGCCATCATCCACATCACCGTAAAGTCGGACATTCTCATCAAGAAATGGATAGCCAAAATTCAAGTGGTAAAGAATAGCGTGCGGTGTTGGGCGAAAACCACAGTTTTCAACCCTGTCATCAATTCGTACTCGACCATTGAAAACATTCATTTCAATACGCCGTGTCAGTAGCAGGTTTTCACCAAAAACTGAACTCTGGCAGACAGTAGCTTCAGCCCAGATTTGAGGTGTATCACAATCCCATTCAATGCCGTATCCTGATATGGTCGCACGCTGCCCAGCAATACGACCATGTAAAGGGTAATAGACCTGCTTACGATGTTTGTGCATAAAATGTGATGCCTCACCCACACGAGCGCCACCAATATGATCCAGCCCGCAGGTGACCATGAAGCCGTCGAAGTTGCGATAAAAACCTACACCATCTTCCGCATCGTCAGAATTCATTGGCCACGGCAAACCATTGGCACTGTTCCACCCAATATTGACACCCCGCCATAATGCAGAACAAATATCAAAACCGCGATCCACCGCAATTTCAATCATAAAACCGACAGCATTACGACATTGCAGCAATCTCTGCCCGCGTCCCGGCCCATCCTCAATCTGAACCAAACGGATACCAGCGATACCACGACCATCAACAGTTCTCTTACGAAGCTCTACACGAGATAAATCTTCTGCCGGATGTGTCATTGGATCCCCCCTACTTATAGGTTTTCGCAAGGCTCAAGCCAGATTTCGTCACGAAATCAACCATCCACGCGACATCATCACAAACCAACATATCAATATGACCAGCGATTAAGAGCATCCGTAATTGCTCAAAATAATCAAAACCATAACTACGCCTTAGTTTAAAGTAAGCAGGTGCAGGCACATAGTAGCTCACAGCAATATCAGCATTGTGCAGCTTTTTAGCCAGCTCAGCAGAAAACTGCGGGTAATCCGTATTCATCATATCCATACTTGCCGTTTCAGCAGTCAGCACCGGCTCAATAAGGTGGTGATAGTTTATGCCCATTATACGTATCGTTGGTACCAAACGCTTGATATCCCGCAGCACCACATAATCAAATGAACTGATCAAGACGCGCTCAATCATTTCATTTTCTTCAAGCGCCTTAACAACTTTTTGCAGATAGGCTTCATCAACAAACTTGTCTTTAATCTCAACAATTAGTGCCAAACCCAACTGGCGCGTAAAAGTCAAAATATCTTCAAAGCTTTCGATTGGCTGTGCTTCAATGGCTAAGCCATTGCGATTTTTCGTCTTATAGCGACTAATGTCATTGTACGTCATTGAGGCGATCAAACCTGCGCCATCAGACGAATGATCCAGAATATCATCATGGAATACGATCAAGCGGCCATCAGCCGTCATGCGAAGATCAATTTCACATAACGTCGCCCCCAGATCAGCAGCGCGCCCTAAAGCGGGACGTGTATTCTCATGCCCCTCAATTGAATGACCGCGATGAGCACAAATCAAAACTTCGCCACGCCGTGACGGCAAAATATCAAACATAATTTTACTCTTGAATAACTGAACTAAGCTGGAGGATTTCAGAAGGACGGCACACATTAAAGTGCATCGAAAATCATGGGGTTACCGATTTATAACGGCATGGTTCATCATGACGCGATCATAAATTTTTTGCGTAATTTTTCCGGGCTTGCTTCTATAATGGAACGTGCACCTGCATCTGTAATAATAGTGCTGACATCCTCAATCTTGACAGTAACAGAAAAACTCGACTTCATAAATTTTGTATGGTCTGCAACCACAATAATGCGCCGCGAAACTTCAATCATCGCACGCTGAATGCTGGCATTAACAGGCGATCCGGTTAAAATTACGCCACGCTCCAAATCAACAGAAGCCGCATTGAGTATGAGTTTATCGACATTAAACTGACGAATAAACTGCTCGGCGAGATTACCCCTGAAAGAACGATTTATCTCCGCATACTCCCCCCCGACTGCATAAAAATTGGGGATGCTATGACGGATAAACTCGGCAATAATATCAGCACTATTGGTGATAAAGGTCAGATTTTGGCGTAAGACAAGCAGTTTCGCCAATTCCAAGGTGGTGGTGCCCGCATCCAGCAACACGACATCCCCGTCCTCGATCAAGCCAGCAGCCGCTTTACCAATGATTTGCTTTTCTTGCTGCTGCGAAACTGCACGTAAGGCATTGCTTGGATCATTCGCCACTTGCGAGACATTGACCGCGCCACCATGCGTACGACGCAACAAACCCTTCTTCTCCAACTCAGCCAGATCACGACGCGCTGTAGCAACTGATATATCAAATCTTTGCATCAACAGGCCGATGCTGACAAAGGGTTCATCCCGCAACATATCTACGATTGCGATTTGTCTTGTTTCAGCAATGCTCATATTAATTACACCCCCACTTAAACGATCGATATCGATCAAATATAATCATAATATTGTATAAAAGCTATATCCGCCTTCAGCTTTAACTACGAACCATAACGGTGATCCATAAGAAGAAGAACAGCACTTACATTGCCAAAACCTTTAACTGAGGCGAAAATGCCTTAATATCATGTCGTTTTTACGACAATGATCACTAAATCATTTTCTCGCTTACACACATGAAGTGTCATACCGTTGTCATTCTACGAAGATAGATATCAATCACAAATGATCGAATTACATCATTAGTGTAACAGGATATGTAACGTTGTTGACAGCTGCGGAAGACCGGCAGATCAAAATAATTGAATTGTTGCGGGCGGAAAACTTCGTTTCTTTGCGCATGCTGTCGGATCAATTTGAAACATCTGCCGCCACCGTGCGCAGAGATCTGGATGAGTTGGAGGCTGCCGGATTATTGCGCAGAACGCATGGCGGCGCTGTCGGCATCAATCAGGTTGCACTCGACGTCAGCCATGAAGCGCGTGCGGTCTCTTATCTCATCGAAAAACAAGCAATAGCCAAAATTGCAGCAGGACTGATTCATGATGGCGACACTGTATTACTGGATGCTGGTACAACCTCACTTGAAGTTGCAAAACAACTTTCGACAAAACAAAAGCTGACACTGATCACCAATAGCCTTGATATCATTGCCGAATTGACACGAAGTAATATCAAAAATCTATATACGATAGGGGGCGAGTTTACGCCCACCAACCGCTCTTTCCGCGGGCCTCTAGCTGAGCAGTTCATTCATCAGTTCACGGTCGACAAACTCATTCTCAATGTCAGTTCCATCGAACTTGATCGCGGTGTTTTATGTACATCCAGCCCCGCCAATGCCAGTATACAACACAGTATGATCAAGATTTCACGCCGTATAATCGTCGTAGCAGATCATTCGAAATTCACCAAATCCAGCCTTTCTGTCATCGCTGATATCGAAGACGTAAGCGCCATCATTACCGATCAGCTGGCAGCGCCGATCCTGACCGATTTGCCGGAAAACCTACGTCGGAAATTCATCGTCGCCGACTAGCCAACCACGCCTACATTCATCCTCTCAAAATCAAACCGGAGCCTATAAGCACCATGTTCAAAACCAATCGCAGAAAATTCATGTTCGGGGTCAGTGCTGTCGCTCTGACATCCACAGTCGGCGTTAACTTTGCTTTCGCGCAAGACTTGCGCGCATTGCGAATTGGCGTCAACGGTTTACCGTCATCCTTGGAGCCAATCAACGGTATCAGCAATACCGGCCCGCGTATTATCCATCAGATTTTTGATACATTGCTGGCCCGTGATTTCTTTGGCAATGGCGCGACAGGTGGCGGCACGGGTCTGAAAGCCATGCTTGCTGAAAGCTGGGAACGCATTGACGCAAAATCAGTCAGATTCAAGCTCCGCCAAGATGTAAAATTCCACAATGGTGTTGAGATGACTGCTGAAGATGTAGCCTATACATTCTCGTCAGAACGCCTCTGGGGTGATGAAGCACTCAAGACGGTACCAAATGGCCGTAACTTCTCACCAAATTGGGATGAACCAGTTATCGAAGACAAATATACCGTTGTTTTGCGTACCAAAACGCCATCTTATCTGATTGAAAAATACCTAGCTTCATGGCTTGGCTGCATTGTGCCTAAAGCTTATTATAAAGAACTTGGCGCTGTTGCATTCGGTAGCAAACCAATAGGTACAGGCCCTTACAAATTCTCCGAACTCGTCAGCAATGATCGTGTTGTACTCAGCGCCAATGAAGATTACTGGGGCGAAAAGCCAACTGCTTCAAGTATTACCTATCAGTCTGTACCAGAGCCTGCAACACGCGTTGCCGGCCTTATCAGTGGTGAATATGATATCATCACCACTTTGACACCCGACGACATGGCTTTAATCAACAGCTATGATGATCTGGAAACACGCGGCACACTCATTGAAAACGTGCACATGTTTACCTTCAATATGAACTTACCTTTGTTCAAGTCCAAGACCTTGCGCCGTGCCTTGGCATTGGCGGTCAACCGCCCATTGTTGGTTGAATCGCTTTGGAAAAACCAGGCTTCCATTCCAAATGGCTTCAACTTCCCGCATTTTGGCGCAAGCTACGACAAAGACCGCCGCGCGATGGAATATAATATTGAAGAAGCCAAGCGTCTGGTTAAAGAAAGCGGCTATGACGGCTCGCCGATCACATATCACACTATGGG
>JAEWHQ010000288.1 GCA_023387715.1 Pseudomonadota bacterium
ACGCTTTGCCTGATGATAGTTTCGGCATACGCCGCATCGCTAGTTCTGTTTTTCAGAAAAGACATCTTAAACTATCACCTATGCTTGTCACCAATCAGCTCCAGTTTCTGATTCAATCGGCCATTGAAAGTGATCTAATTATTTTTATGCCACTTCAAGCTGCACGCCAAGAAGTAAAGCAGGGCCTGTTGGTGCCAATGGATACAGGATTTCCGGAATTCCAGCACCGGTTTATTTCATTTGTTGTGCACCGCTCACGCCCACGGGCTTCACATGTACAAGCAGTATTAGATCACTTAATCGCAGCAATACCTCATGCAGAGGAAGCCGACCGTAAATTGCTTGATACGGTCGGCATTTTTAAACTTTACGAGTGAAGTTCAATCGTCAGCTCTGCCTCAACCGGCGCATTCAGCCCGAGTGTATGCTGCGTGAGGGCTGCGCGTGCATGTTTACCGCTATCTTCACCAAATAGTTCAACAAAAAGATCAGAGGCACCGTTTAAAACTAAGTGGGGCAGCGTGAAATCCGACGAGCAGGTGACATAGCCAATCATTTTTACAATGCGCTTAACGCGATCAAGGTCGCCGCCTAAAGCAGCCTTCATTAAAGTTAGATGATTAATCGCCATCAGTCGTGCTGATTGGTATCCTTCCTCAATTGTAAGATCGATCCCAACCTTACCGGCATAAGGCAGAATATCATTATCGTTTTCATCCGGTTTGGTGCCTAATGTGCCAGATAAATAAAGAATATTGCCGACAACAATGCCCGGTACATAATTGCCCACGGCTTTTGGCGGGCGCGGTAAAACAATGCCCATCTCCATGAGGCGTGCTTCAATTTTCCCAGACATAGGTTCTCCTTAATGTTGATTAAGTCATTTTTCTCCGAGTAGTTTGCCAATGTTTTTAAAAAATGCTGTATCAATTATAGCGATACAGAGTTGCAATAATGGCAACGCTTAATTAGGTGTTTGTAATACAATTTAAAACGAGATTTAACATATATAAACAATAGCCTAGCTGTTTATTGGATTTAATCCAGACACGTTCTTAAGAAAATACTTATTAGCGGGCTTCTGCTTGATCTAATAAGAATCCATTGTACTCTTTAATGAAAATGGGAGGGTATTTTGGCATTGCAAACTTCATCGCTTGAAAAGCTGGCGGGACAGCTGCGGGACAAAACGCTGACAATTACACAATTGGTTGCGCACGCTGCAGAACAGCATGCCAACGCTGACCATGACGCTTATGTAACATGGGATGGTGAACGCGCACTGGCAGTGGCTGCTAGCCTGGATAGACTTTTACATCAAGGCTACGATACCGGCGCATTAATGGGTATTCCCTGCTCTGTTAAAGATCTCTATGGTGTGCCGGGTTTGTCAACTTATGCAGGTACAAATGAAGCCTTTGATGAAAAATGGAGCAAAGCAGGCCCTGTCGTCAGTTCAGTGATGAAACAAGGCGGCATTATTAGTGGTAAAACCCATACTGTTGAGCTTGCCTTTGGCGGTATCGGTATCAATGACCATTGGCCTACGCCCAAAAACCCATGGGGAGGTGGTGGTCGTATTCCCGGAGGCTCCAGCTCCGGAGCCGGTGTTTCACTTTGCGAAGGATCAGCGCTGGTTGCTCTTGGAACTGATACTGCAGGTTCCGTCCGCATCCCTGCTTCGGTAACAGGCAATGTCGGCTTGAAGCTGACACAAGGTCGTTGGTCTACGGCTAATATCGTTCCGTTATCATCTTCGTTTGATACGCCAGGGATTCTTTGCCGTACGGTTGAAGATGTCCGTTATGCATTTAATGCGATAGATCCGTTATCTGAAGGCAGAAACAAAAATGTTCAAGTTTCTGGCATACGTCTAGGTGTGCTAGGCGGCCTAGCTGCCGAAGGTGTTGATACAGATATTGCAAATCTGGTTTCAGCCGCATTGCACAAGATTGAAAGTCAAGGTGCGCATTTATCACAAGCACAGATTAGCAATGACACCGCAGCCATTGATTTGTTCCGTCAAGGCGGATTAGCCGCCTCTGAATTAGCGGCATTTTTATCTGCGCATTATCCGCAAAAAATTGTAAAACTCGCACCAATTGTGCGCAGTCGTGTTGATGCAGCCAATGGTCTTTCAGCTGTCGACTATGTGCGTCGTAAAAACGATTTTATGCGAATGGGTGCTGAAACAGTTGTTGAAATGGCATCAGTAGACTTTCTTGTATGTGCAACCATTGCGATTAGTCCGCCGGAACTGGCGGCGCTATCGGAGCCTGAGCAATATGCAAAAGCGAATATGGCAACATTGCGCAATACTGCACTCGCTAATCTGTTGGGGCTTTGCTCGATAACATTGCCAATAGGGCTTGATCGTAACGGAATGCCAGTTGGTCTGATGCTGATGGGGCGCCCGTTTGATGAGGAGCGTTTGATCAATGCCGCACTTGCCATTGAAAAAACGATTGGAACGGGGGCGCAGCTTTTGGGCTCACCACAATAAATACAGTTTAAATTAAGAAGGAGGACTTAATTATGAAACTTTCACGTACATTTTTATTTGCAGCCAGTGCAGTGGCCATGCTGGCCACATTACCTGCTGCCGCAGCAGATTTTACATTCACATTTGCCCATGTGTTGACCGATAATACGCCGAATGCACGTGCAGCAGTGCTGTTCAAAGAAGAAGTAGAGAAAAATTCGGACGGGCGCATTGAAATTCAAATTCGCCCAGCTGCACAGCTTGGCGGCGATGTGGAGATTATTGAGCAAACACAAATGGGGCTTGTGCATTTTGCTATTCCACCCACTGCCAATTTGGCAAACTTCAATGAGAAAATGTATCTTTTCGATTTGCCGTTTCTGATGACAGATGAAGCCTCTATGAAGCGTGTTTTGGATGGCGAAGTCGGTGCGGAACTGCTCAAAACATTGGAGGCCAATAATCTTCATGGTATTAATATGTGGGGCGCAGGCTTCCGCAATATGACCAATAATGTGCGCCCGATTCATGGACCGGCAGACCTCAAAAATATTAAAATGCGTACATTGCAGGCACCTACAATTCTTGCAACTTATCGAGCCTATGGCGCAAATCCGACAGCGATGGCCTACACGGAAGTGTATAACGGCTTGCAGCAAGGTGTGGTTGAAGGACAAGAAAATCCGTTGGCCAATATCGACTCCATGAAGTTTTATGAAGTTCAAAAGTTTATGACCCGCACATCGCATACTTATCATACCTATGCGGCAGTTATGAACAAAGCGGCATGGGACAGCTTGCCGGAAGATCTACAAAAAGTTGTTGAAGACGCGATGGTCAAGGGGCGCGATGCTGCACGTGTTTATACAAATGAAGACGAGGCAGTCATCTTAGACAAGATTAAAGATCAGATGGAAATCATTGATCTGACGCCAGAAGGCCGGGAAGCCTTCATTAAAGCGTCCCAGCCAATTTATGAAGAATTCCGCAGTAAAGTAACACCTGAAATTCTTGATAAAGCTATTGCCGCGGCCAAAGGCTGATCATCAAAAAGGAGGGGACGAGCATGATCCTTTGGCTTAATCGTATAGTGGATCGTATCGAGGGCGTCATCATTACAGCATTCATGTTCGTCGCCACTATTATCGCGGTGGTACAGGTTGCCGCCCGATATATCTTTAATAACTCACTTTACTGGTCTGAAGAGCTTATTCTTTATTCACTGATTGCTATGAGTTTTCTCTCAGCAAGTATGGGCGTGCGTTATGCCGCCCATATCAGTGTGGAAGCGCTTTATGCCTTCGTGTCACCCAAAACGGCTAAAATATTGCATTTTGGCTCTGCTTTGCTGGGACTGATCTTTGCCATTTCACTTGTCTGGTATGGCACACGTCTGAGCTTGGCGACACTGCAAATGAACCAGCTATCATCAGCGATGAGAATACCGGTGGGGGCCATTTATCTCATCATTCCGATTAGCGGTGCATTTATGGCGCTGCGCTATCTCTTGATCATGAACGAATTGATTGCCGGACGCGATTATCAGGCTCCGGATATCGGTATCAAGAACGCATAGGATTTTTTGATATGATTGCAGCACTGGTACCTTTATTCTTTGGACTGCTTTTATTTGGCTTACCTATTTTTGCGTCCCTAGCCTTGGCGGTAACTTTGGCATTAGGCATTTGGGGCAATATTGATCCAATGATCGTGCCGATGCGCATGTTCTCTGGGATGAATAATTTCTCCCTGATGTCTATTCCATATTTTATTCTGGCCGCAGAATTGATGCGTATCGGTGGCTTGTCAGATCGCTTGATTGGGCTTGCGCGTGCATTAATCGGTTGGATGCCGGGCGGACTTGCAGCTGCTGCTGTGTTGGCCTGTTTGTTTTTTGGCTCAATTTCCGGCTCTAGTCCGGCGACAGTTATTGCCATCGGCACCATCATGTATCCGGCAATGGTTGCAGCTGGTTATGACAAATATTTCTCTATCGGTTTGATTACAACTGCTGGCACTCTGGGGCCAATTGTACCGCCATCTATTGCCCTTATCATTTACGGATCCGTTACATCCACATCTGTAGGTACGTTATTTGCTGCAGGATTGCTGCCAGCGCTGATGATAGGTGCCATTCTCATCACCTATACAACGTGGTTTTCGCTGCGCAAAGGCTACCCACGTGATCCGATGCCAACAATTGGCAGCATTTTGACAGCTTTTAAGCGCGCTGCTTGGGGGCTTGGATTGCCGGTAATTTTACTTGGCGGTATTTATTCCGGCGTTTTCACGCCGACGGAATCCGCCGCGACTGCGTGTCTGTATGCCTGGATTGTCGGTGCTGTTATTTACCGTAGCATTGGTTTGAAAGATTCACTGACCATCTTAAAAGGGACGGCGCTGTTATCTGGCCCTCTGCTACTGATCACTGCAGGTGCATCTGCTTTCTCATGGCTGTTGGCGACAACCGGAACACCATCCGCAATTGCGTCTCAGGTGTTATCATCAACAGATTCACCTATATTGATCATGCTGTTGTTTAATGCGTTGCTGTTGGTTGCGGGTTGCTTTCTTGATAGTGCCTCAGCAATCATTATTCTTGCACCACTCATGCAGCCGATTGCTGCACAGGTTGGTGTCGACCCGATCCATTTTGGCATCATCATGTTGGTCAATCTTTCAATTGGTATGCTGACACCACCCGTTGGTCTTAATCTGTTTGTAGCAATGGGTGTTGCTAAAATGACTTTGTTTGAAGTGTTTAGAGCCGCTTTGCCTATGATTATGTTGATGATGCTGGCTCTGCTCATTGTGACTTACGCACCACAAGTCAGTCTTTTGATCCCTAAAATGCTTTATTAGAAGAGCGCAAAATTTAGAGCACAAAAAACAGGCGGTATAAAAACCGCCTGTTTTGTTTTGTTGTCATTTTTCCCAATAACAAATGCAATATTTTTAATACTGACATAATTGATTGTAATCATGGTTGAGCAAAAAAAGGACATTACAATAAAGCCGGAATGGCCAATTTTATGAGTTGGTTATGCATTTAAAACACGGATGAAAAGGATCAGATTATGATTGCGCTTAATAATAAAGTTGCCTTAGTGACCGGAGCCGCCCAAGGT
>JAEWHQ010000301.1 GCA_023387715.1 Pseudomonadota bacterium
AGTGAACATGGAACTGAAGTGGCTGAAAGATTTTGTTTCACTTGCACAATATTCCAGTTTTTCTCGCGCTGCTCAGGAACGGAACATCACGCAATCTGCGCTCAGCCGCCGCATCCGTCAGCTTGAAAACTGGGTCGGCATGCCTTTGATTGACCGTAGCAGCAATCCGATTAAGCTGACTGCGGCAGGTGCAAGTTTTTTACCTTCTGCCCATGATGCCATTGATCTTTTATATAACTCCAGAAAATGGCTTTATGAGCAGTATAATCCCGTCTGGGAGGTGCTCTCTTTTGCAACGTTAAACAGCTTATCTTTAAGTTTCTTCCCGCTTTGGATGGCGGACATGGAAGCTGTTGGCGATGAATTTCGTGTGCGCTTTACCGATCCGCACGCCTCATTTTTGGGAAATATGTCAACATTAGTGCATGGCCAATGCGACTTTTTCCTAACCTATGCTCTTGATGATGTAAAACAAATGGAAGACTTGAAAAAGTTTCCGTTTTTGTCAGTCGGCATGGAGCGCGTTATTGCAGTCAGTGCGCCTAATCGCGATGGCAGCCCTATGCATAGCCTCACCAAGAACTATCAGCCGACACATTTTTTAAGCTATCGCAGCAATGCATTTTTCTCTCTCGCATTGCAGCATTTAATTGAAAAACGGCAATATAATCTTCATTCTGTCTATGAAAACGGTATGTCCAGCGCACTTAAAGCAATGGCTATTTCCGGTCATGGCGTCACATGGGTTCCGCAAAGCTTGGTCAATGACGAACTGAGCCGTAGGTTGCTGGTGCGTGCTGGCAGGACAGAAGATGATCTTTTGGTGGAAATCCGTATTTACCGAACACATAATTTCCGCAATCAGCAAGCAGAAAAATTCTGGCGACGCGCCTCATATCTCACAGCTTTAAAAACCGAAAAACCACTATCTGCTGGTTAAAGATCAGGCCAGACGTTATTCATCACGCCTGACCTGATCTTTACTAATTATGCCTGTGCTTCATAAGCTGCATCAAAAAATGCCAGTTCAAGTTGAACAGCGCGCGTGAAAAAATCTTTACTGCATTCCACCTCTGTTGGGCCAACACGATCAAGTTCACCGCGTAAAAATGCAACGAAATCGCAAAAGAACGGATTATCATGCAAGGTAATCCATTCAGCATGTACAAAATTTTTCGGCAGAACCTTATCACGATCTGACGCCCACTCCAGATAAAGCCATTCAGCTACGTTGAGAACGGACAAAATAGCGGCATAAGAGCGAGTTTCGGCAGCTTCGCGCATAATTGCCTGAAACCCTTTAGTTGGGTGACTATCAGGAATAGCAGCTCTCATATCAGCATTTACACCAAGCGCGTCAAAAGCACGTAAAAAGTAAGTGTTTTCATCACTTGAAACCATGCCCGCAAATTGTCCGAAACGTAAACGCGCCTCGAAAGTATCAGCAGTTGCGATCGCTGCACCCAGCAATGTGAGGAAGCTATCCAGGAACCTATGATCCTGTATCAAATAGGTTGCCATCACTTCATCGCTGATTGTGCCTGCATGCAATTCCTGCACAAAACGATGATCAACCGCTTGTGACCAGAGCGGCTGGCTGCTGTTTTTTAATATTTCAGTAAAGCGTTCAGTCATAATGCTGCCTTTTCAAGGTTGGCTGCAAGACCGATAATTTTTTATTCATAAACGGCCTCGCAAAGAGGCCGGCAAAAGGCAGGCTTTTGTTCCCATCCCTTCGCCGGCATGATCCGGATCAGGTTCGAAGGGTCACTGCGCTTTTGACAATAGCAATATCTCAGCCCCTTGACGGGACACCCCTTGGTCTGTCCATGAGTAAGGCTCCGACCGCGATCAGTCAAGCATGCTGACTTAAGTTTAATAATTACTGAGCCGAAGCGGGCTCCTGAACCGGGGCGCTGACATCCGGTACTTTATCGTCATTCGCGAATGAATTATCATTTTCCGACGCAATACGTCCGTAACTTTCCACCCCCACCCAAACAATGAATGCCAATACAAGACTGCATAATAAAACAACCAGCACCGGAACACCTTTGCGTCCCTGTCGTGCATCTTCTGCCGGTACTTTTTTCATTATCTCCTCCTGTTTCTCAACTTAAGTGATCAAAAAACAAAAAAGTGGACGAGAAACGCGCTTCTGATGTGCTGCTCATTTCTCTGACCACTTCAGTTGTTGGATGGTTCAAACCATCCTATACGACATTTTTATCGTATATTCAGAAGCTTCTGTCTTTCGAGCTCTACATCCTCAGGTGTATAAGGAGCCGATGTATGATCGAAACGCTCCCAGCCCTGATCATGATAATATTTGCGACGCGCGTTAACATCCACCCCACCACTTGCATCAGCCAGAATGCGGCGCGCAACAGGGGCTTTTTCATCATCAACCTTAACCGATACCAGTGCACCGCCACGACGGACACCTTCGGCATAAACCTGTGCTTCTTCATCAGGGACGCCGCTGTCAATCAAAGCGCCGATCAATCCGCCGGCTGTACCACCTGCAACGGCACCACCTACGGCACCCGCAAGGGTCGCAGATAACCAACCAGCTGCAACAACAGGACCAATCCCTGGGATTGCTATCATGCCCAGCCCAGCCAACAATCCGCCACCAGCGCCAATTGCTGCCCCGACACCAGCGCCGACACCAGCGCCTACACCAGCACCTTCGCCAGCTTCGGTACGATTTTCAGCATGATGGGAGACAAGACTAATATCTTTGTATGGAATACCGGCTGCTTCAAGCTGGGTAACCACACTTTTAGCAGTGGCGTAATTATCGAATAACTGATTAAGCGTTTTCATAATAATCTCCCGTTGTATTAACCTGAAGTGATATTGCCCTGATAATCCATCTTGATCATAACTGGCGCTCCATCTTTTTCTCCGGCCGCATGCCAGACACCTTCATCATCGAGGGTCAGTCCCATCACATTGGTAAAACCCGCTTCTTCCATCCGGCTTTTTGCCTGATCTTGAGTGAAGCTATTTTCGCCTTTAACGGGTGCTGACGGATTGGTTTGTTCCGGCGTAACAACCGCAGGCTTATCTGTCGTCTGTGTCGTTTGTGCCTGCCCTAATGTCGGGACAAAAACGCAAGCAGCTACGAGCGTCATAGTTTTAAAGTTCATGATCAGCTCCTGTGTTTGTCACTGCATTTCAGTGATGTTTGGTAAACACATGAGCTTTGAAAATTGTTCCTGAATTTTTATTCACAACAGGTTACATAAATAAAAATATCTTTATTTTATAGAATGTTATGAGTTTTTTTCCAAAATAATATGAACCATTTTCAAACTGCCGCGTTGGTTTAATATCCTCATAAAGAAAAGGAGAAGATCAATGGATTGGAACCGTATCGAAGGTAATTGGAAACAAGTTAAAGGCAAAGTTAAAGAGCAATGGGGAAAACTCACCGATGATGATCTTGATCAAATTCAAGGACGCCGGGAGCAGCTCGAAGGTAAAATTCAAGAACGCTACGGCATTGAAAAAGACCGCGTCAAGAATGACATAGATAGCTGGTACAACAATCAGAAGTGGTAATTATAAACAGTGCGCCTTCATGGCGCACTGTTTCTTTGTATCTATTGTATAAAAAGCACCATAGGCTTATTATAAAAATGCCGCCACAGACTGGCGGCATTTTTTAAATAGGGCTTATTTTTCCCAACGATCTTCATATTTAAATTCCGGCGCTTTTTCGATTTCTTCCTTAGTCGCACTCATAGTTGCTTGCCATGTTTTATCCTCAGCGACATAGGTGATATTTACAGATTGCGGACTAACAATCACATATTTTTCACCAATACCTAAAAAGCCTCCGACAGAAACAATATAACCAGCTAATGTATTATCAGAAACGATCAGATCTTTAATTTCGCCAAAAACAGTTCCTTCAGCATCAGACACATTAAGACCAACGACATTACTGCTCAAAACATCAGTTGGTTGTGCGGTTACAAACACTTCTGTTTCTCTCGTTGTAACGGTTTGCGCATGAGCAAAACTAATCATAGCAGCTGTGGCTAAAGTCGTAATAAGAATACGGCGCATTTTATTCTCCAACTTCTTGATCATTGTTATGACGTACATAAGGTGAATGCTGTAACGCCCATGAAAGTTTCATCAAGCTTATGATATATTTGAATTATTTTGTGATCCTAATTTGAATTTTATTTTAGCTGGAACTCATCCAGTCGCTCCCCCGTTACCTTTACAGAACACTTGTCGTTCAAATTTGACACAGGAGAAGACAATGGAGCGCAGTGACAAATCTAAATATACTGACAAGCAAAAGCGAAAAGCAGAACACATAGCAGAAGGCTATGAGAAGCATGGAACTCCGGAAAAAGAAGCTGAGCGGATTGCTTGGGCGACTGTCAATAAACAGGATTGTGGAGGCAAAAAATCAGGTGGTTCTGGCCGTACCAAACCGCAAGACAAATCCCATCCAAGCTGAAACTTACATTTATAACAGGAGGAGATGATGACTTCAGTCAGATTTCAAATCGCTGCCGCATTAAGCATTATGGTCAATGCCGTATTTTTTGGCGTTGGTGCAGCCATCGTTTTATCGGTGCCTGAACTTGCCGAGGAAGCAAAATATTTATTACCTGCTGTGGTGGTTTTGAGCGTTATTCTCACGCCCTTGGTCTCATGGATGATAGCACCACGACTGCGCAATCGCTATTGGCAGAAACGTAAAGCTTTGCATAATCAATGAAAAATCCCCTAAGCCATTAAGGTTTAGGGGGCTTTTACTTCTATTAATTAACGTTTAAAATCAGGATAGCCCCTGAATTTCATTATTCTCGTTAAGGCCAATATGCTCAGCCGCCGGCACGCGCGGCAAGCCCGGCATGGTCATGATGCTTCCACAAATAACTACAATAAAGCCTGCACCCGCAGAGAGTTTTACTTCACGCACAGGAATAATATGCCCTGACGGCGCGCCAAGTGCTGTTGGATCAGCTGAAAAACTATACTGCGTTTTCGCCATGCAAACCGGCAGATCACCAAATCCGGCCGCCTGCCACTGTTCCAATTGCTTCAGCACAGACGGATCAGCACTTACATCAGCTGCGCCATAAATTTCACGAGCAACCTTTTGCACTTTCTCCCACAATGGCAGTTGATCATCATAGAGCAATTGTAATTTGGCTTCATTTTGATCCGCTAATTTTGCAACAGCATGAGCCAGTTCTTCTGCACCTGCACCACCTTCTGACCAATGACGGCACAAAATAGCCTTCACGCCGAGATTATCACAAACCTCGTTCAGCACCGCAATTTCTGCCTCAGTGTCAGTCACAAAATGATTGATGGCGACCACAACAGGCAAACCGAATTTTTGCACATTTTGAATATGACGAATGAGATTAACGCTACCTTTTTTCAAAGCCTGCGTATTTTCTGCAGAAAGCTCGCTCTTAGCAACGCCACCATTCATTTTCAGCGCGCGGATTGTAGCAACAACCACCACCGCATCAGGGCTCAACCCAGCCTTGCGACATTTAATATTGAAGAACTTTTCCGCGCCAAGGTCTGCGCCAAATCCGGCTTCGGTAACCACGTAATCACCCAGTGCCAGTGCTGTTTTTGTTGCAATCACACTATTGCAACCATGTGCGATATTGGCAAATGGCCCGCCATGGATCAGCACCGGATTATTCTCGATGGTCTGCACCAGATTAGGCTGCAAAGCATCTTTTAATAAAGCTGTCATTGCGCCATCCGCTTTCAGATCAGCTGCGGTTATCGGTTGCTTATCCAGATTATAACCGACAATAACCCGCTCCAAACGCGCTTTTAAATCGCTCAGGTTTTCAGCTAAACAAAGAATAGCCATCACTTCGGAAGCAACCGAAATATCAAAGCCGGTTTCACGTGGGTAGCCATTCGATGGCCCGCCTAAGGCAACCGTAATATCACGCAGTGCACGATCATTCATATCAACCACACGGCGCCAAGTCACACGCCTTGTGTCAAATCTTAAATCATTACCCCAATGGATATGATTATCGATCATAGCAGCCAGCAGATTATTGGCACTGCTGATTGCGTGAAAATCGCCCGTAAAATGCAGGTTGATATCTTCCATAGGAATAACTTGCGAATAACCGCCACCAGCGGCGCCGCCTTTCATACCGAAATTGGGCCCGAGACTTGGTTCACGCAAGCATATAACTGCTTTTTTACCAATCCGGTTCAGTGC